>NZ_CAXSWZ010000020.1:0-64146 GCF_964241245.1 Allofournierella massiliensis | reverse complement strand
CCTTTAGGTGCTGCTGGAATAATGGCCCTTATAGGGCCGTTCTGCAAACCCCACGTTCAACGTGGGGTTATGATTTTGCTTTGCCTGCGCGGCTCACAGCCTGCGCAGGGCCACGGTGCTGCCGCCGGGGGTCTTGGTGACCACCAGCTGATTCTCGATGCGGCTTTTCAGCTCCGGCACATGGCTGATGATGCCCACCATCCGCCGGCCCTGCACCAGACTGTGCAGGGTGGCCACCGCCTGCTCCAGACTTTCGGCGTCCAGCGTGCCGAAGCCCTCGTCCACAAACAGCACGTCCAGCTCCACGCCGCCGGCATAGTTCTGAATCACGTCGGACAGGCCCAGCGCCAGTGCCAGCGCCGCCTGGAAGGTCTCGCCGCCGGAAAGGCTGCCCACGCTGCGCAGCTTGCCGGTGTAGTTGTCCAGCACATCCAGATCCAGCGCCGCCTGAGTTTCGGCGGCGGTCATCTGGTGGCATTCCAGCTGATAGCGCCCGCCGGTCATGGCAAACAGCCGCTGGTTGGCCGCTTCCACCGCATCTGCAAAGTAGGTGGCCAGCACATACTGCTCAAACTTCTGCTTGCCCAGCCCGCCGGACAGCTTGCCGTTGGCGGTGGCGTCCAGCTGCTGAATCAGCTGCTGGCGCTGCTGGGCCTTTTCCAGCCGCTGGCCCGCGGTGCGCACGTCCGCCATGGTGCTCCGGTTGGCGTTCAGCCGCCCGGTTATGCGGGTACGGGCGTCGTTCAGGGCCTTCCGCCGCTGCTCCTGCTGTTCCAGCGCCTGTTCCAGCTGCCCGGGCACGCAGCCGGGGGCCGGGGCGCTTTTCTGCTGCTCGCGTAGCTGGTTGTACAGGGCTTCAGTCTCCTGCCGGGCTCTGCGTGCCTGCTCCAGCTCCGTGCGCAGCCGGTCGATTTCCTCTTCGGTGTGCCGTGCGGCGGCAAAGGCATCCGCGTCCATTCCGCTTTCCGCCAGCGCCTGCTCCCACCGCCCGGCAGCCTGCCGGGCCTCGTCGGCCGCCTGCTCCCGGGTGTTCTGCCGTTCCTTTTGCAGGCTTTCGGCCGCGGCCAGCAGCTGCTGGTATTCCTCCAGCGCCTGCTGTGTTTGCCTGATGCTCGCATCCAGCTGCTTTTGCTGCTGCTTCAGGGCGGAAAGAGTCGCTTCCGCCTCGGCCCGGCTGGCCTGGGGCAGGGTGGCCTGCAATTCGGCCACCCGCTGTGCGGTCGAATCCCGCCGGGCAGTGGCGTTCGCCTGCTGCTCCCGCAGTTCGCTGCGCTGCCGGCGGGTCGCTTCCAGTGCTTCCCGGTCGCCGGCCAGCTGATTGACCGCCGCACCGGCGGCTTCCACCGCCGCCTGCCGCTGCTGCCCCAGAGCCTCGGCCTGTTCCAGCAGCTGATCCAGTCGGCCATCCCAGTCCAGCACCAGCCGGGAAAGGGCCTTCACATCCTCCGGCGGGGGCAGCTCCTGCTCCAGCTCCGCCAGCGCCTGCCGGGCAAGTCGGATGTACTGCTCCCGGGCGCTGCCCGCCTGCGCCGTGAGGGTGCTGCTGGTTTGCAGCGCATCGTTATAGGCATTGCGGGCGGTTTCCATGGCAGTGGCCAGCGCTTCCAGCTGTTCCTTGTCCGGCGCGCCGGTCACGCCCCGGGCCGGGCTGGGATGATGCACACTGCCGCACACCGGGCAGGGCTTGCCCGGGGTGAGCTCTCGGGCCAGCAGCCCCGCCTGATCCCGCCGGTACAGCTGATCCGCGCTCATGTAAGCCTGCTGGGCCCCGTCCAGCGCGTCGCTTGCCTGCTGCAGCGTCTGGCGGGCGGCCTGCTCCTGCTTTTGCAGCTTCACCAGCTCCTGCATCTGCCGGCGCACCTCCGCCAGCGTTTTCCGGGCCTGCTGCCAGCGTTCCAGCTCCTTTTGCGCTGTCTGGGCGGCGGCGAGGGCCGCGGGCAGACTGTCCGCCAGCGCCTGTGTTTTTTCCAGCGCGGCCGCCTGCTGCTCTTCCAGCGTCTGGGCCTGCTGCTGCGCCGTTTGCAGCCGCTCCAGCTCCTGCTCGCAGGCCATCTGCTCCGCCTTCGCCTGCTCCAGCCGGTCGTACTGCTGAAGGGCTTCGGCCTGCCGTTCCAGCTGAACGGTCAGCCGGGCGGCGGTCTGCTGGTCTGCATTCAACTGTTCCCGGGCCTGCGCCCACCGGGGCCCCTGAGCATTCAGCTGCGCCAGCCGGTCGCTCGCCTGCTCATACAGCCGCTCGGCCTGCTGCGCCGCCAGCCGGGCTTTTTCGCTGCTGTCCCACACCGGGGCCAGCCGGGCGGCGGTCTCCCACTGCTTCAGCCGGGCCTGCGCCGTCAGCTGTTCAGGCTCGGCGGCGCGCTGCTCCGCCAACCGCTTTTCCAGCTCCGCCAGCTGCTGCTGGCGCCGGGCGGCTTCCCGGGCGCTTTGCAGCAGACCGGCGCTCTGCTTGATGGTCTCGTCCAGCCCGGCAATCTGTTCATCCAGCCCGGCCAGTTCGCTTTCGTCCATTTGACAGATGTGCTCCGCCAGCTCCAGCACCCGGGCGCTGCGCCAGACGCAGCCCTCGTCCGCCAGCAGCTCGGCCAGCTCCGCCGCTTCCGGCTGGGGCGGTTGCCCTTCCTCCATTTCGGGCAGACGCAACCCCGCCAGATACTGGCGCAGGGAATCCACCTGCTTTTCCGTCTCGGCCCGGCTGGCGGAGGCCATCTCCTTCAGCCGCGTCTGCAGTGCGTCGCACCGCTCGGTGGCGAACACCTGCCGCAAAATGGCGCTGCGATCCCGGCCGGATTTGTTCAGCAGCTCGGCAAACTGGTTCTGGGCGATCATGGCAATCTGGCGGAACTGGTCCACCTGAATGCCCAGCAGCTCCTCCACTGCCGCGTCCACCTTTTCCTTGCCCTCGGCCACCGGGATGGCGGTTTCGCCCTCCAGGCGTTCCAGCAGCGCGTCCGCCGTGATCTCCCGGGTGCCCTCGCCCCGCTTTTTGCGCCGGGTCTGGGCGGGGCGGCGCCAGATGCGCCATACCTGCCCCCGGTGGGAAAAGGTGAGCTGAACGCTGGTTTCCAGCGTGTCGTCCGCGTAGTCGCTGCGGATCATCTTCTCGCTGCGCACCCGGCCGGTGAGCTTGCCGAACAGGGCATAGCACACCCCGTCGAACAGGGTGGTCTTACCCGCGCCGGTGTCGCCGGTAACCAGAAACAGCCCGCCCGCACCGGCGGCTTCAAAATCCACCGTCTGGCTGCCCGCGTAGGCGCCGAAGGCGGTCAGAGTCAGGGTCATTGGTCTCATGCTTCCACCTCCCGGCAAACCGGCTCCAGCACCGCCTGTTCCTCTTCACTGAGCGGACGGCCGTGCACCGACTGATAAAAATCCGCGAACTGGTCCAAAAGGCCCGCCCGCTGCAGCTGCCTTGCCCGCTGCCGGGCCTCCGCCTGCCGTGGCTGCAGCTGGGGTGCAAGCTCCAGCTTGACCAGATTGGGGTACACGCTGCGCATCCGGGCGGCAGCGTTGGGGGGAATCTGCTGGTCAGTGAGCACCGCATGCACAAAATCCCTGCAGCCCGGCTCGGCGCTTGCGATCAGCTCCTCCAGCGGGCCCTGCACCCGGCGCAGCGGCCGCAGCGGCGCAAAGGGCAACGCCTGCCAGTGCACATTTCCCTTTTCGCCCAGCTCCACCAGCACCGCCCCCTTATGGTGGCGTACCTCGCTCACCGAGTAAGCCAGCGGCGAGCCGCAGTAGCGGATGTGCTCCGCCCCCACCTTCTGGGGCCCATGGATGTGCCCCAGCGCCACATAGTCAAAACCCTCGAACGCCGCCGCGTCCACGTTGTCCAGCGTGCCCAGGTTCAGCGTCTCGGAATCGCAGGTCTCGGGGCTCTTTCCCCCGCTGGTGACAAACTGGTGGGCCATGATCAGATTACGGGCGGAAAAATCCGGCCCGGCGGCCCGGATCAGAGCGGCCACCGCGTCGGTATAGCTTTCGATGGTTTCCTCCGGCAGAGCGGCCCGCACCTGGCTGGGCCGGATGAAGGGCAGCGCCCACAGATGCACCGGGCCGAATTCATCCTCCAGCACATAGTGCTCCAGCCCGCCGGAAAACACCGCCGCCAGATGCACCCCGCCCGCTTTCAGCAGCTGGCTGCCAAAGCCCAGCCGGTCGGCGCTGTCGTGGTTGCCGCTGATCAGATACACCGGAATCTTCGCCCGGCACAGGCCGGTGAGAAATTCGTCCAGCAGCGCCACCGCGCCCACGGTGGGCACGCTGCGGTCGTACACATCGCCCGCCACCAGCACGCCGTCCACCCGGTGCTCGGTTGCCATGGCAAGGCACTGGTTCAGAATGTGGCGCTGATCCTCGTAAAGATCCACTTCGCAGAGCCTTCGCCCCAGATGCAGATCGGATAAATGCAGAAATTTCATGGTTCTTTGCCTTTCTTTGGCGCCGCATATCGCGGGCCTGCCTTGATTATACCAGAGCTGCCGCCCACTTGAAAGCCCCGCCGCCCTGTGCTACCATAGGGGCAAACCATAAAGGAAAGGCGGGAGCGAATGGATGGAACTGCGCTTGGAAGCACCCCGGCCGGAGCATCGGCAGCTGGTGGAAGACTACCAGCGGGAATTTTTGAACAGCGGCGACTCCATCGACGGCTCGGCGGGCCTTGCCTGGTGCAGCGGCTTTGACGAGTGGATGGCCCTTCTGGCCGACAATTCCCGGGACGAGACCGCCCGCCCCGGCTGCGTGGCCACCAGTGTATTTCTGGCCTTCGACGGGCCGCAGCTGGTGGGCATGGTGGACATCCGCCACCGGCTGAACGACTATCTGCGCCGGTACTGCGGCCACATCGGATACAGCGTGCGCCCCGCTTTGCGCCGCCGGGGCTATGCCACCGCCATCCTTTCGCTCGCGCTGGAGGAATGCCGCCGGCTGGGCCTTGCCCGGGTGATGCTCACCTGCGAAAAGCAGAACGTGGCCTCGGCCCGCACCATGCTGCACTGTGGTGCGGTTTTGCAGGACGAGCTGCTCATGGGCAACATCACCATTCAGCGGTACTGGATCGAGCTGTGATCCCCACCGGCGCGCCCTGTTTTTCCATGGCAGATTCACGCCGCCGTTTTTTCCTTTTCAGGTAAAACGGCGGCGTATATTTTATGGCAAACGCCATATATTAAACCATTGTTTCTCAAAAGTGTAGAATATTTTTTAGTTAATTTGTTTAAATGCCCATTGCTCCACCCTTCAAAAAGCGTTATAATAGTATCAAAATTTCATCGCAAACGCGGCCCTTCGGGCCACGGGCCGGGCCCAGTTTTGGCCCGGCCCTCGCCCTTTGCTGCGGGAAAGGAGCTCTTAGCATGAATGCCACCAACGAACTGCTGCGGGCAATTTTAAAGATGGATGAGGAGGAGCGGCTGCGCACCCAGGCCACCGAGGAATACCGGCGCGGCGCCCAGACCCGCCTGACCGAGGCAGCCCGCACTCAGGAGGCCGAGATCATGGCCGCCATGCGCACCCGGGTGGACGCCTTTTCCGCCGGGGAAAAAAACCGGGCTGACGAACGCCTGGCCAAACTGGAGGCCGGCAAACAGCAGGCCCTCAGCCGGATGGAGCAGCTTCGGGCGGACAAGCGGGAGGAATGGGTGAAAACCATCACCGACCGGGTGCTGGGGCGGGAGGCGTAAGCCATGGGCAACACGCAGGCCTCCAACGCCATTCTGGCCAAAAGCCGCGCGCTTTACGGCCGCCGCCTCACCGGGCAGGATTACCAGCAGCTGATGAACTGCCGGGATCTGCCGGAGGTGATCACCTATTTAAAAAGCCGCACCGCCTATGCCCGCGCACTGGAGGGCGCGGACCCCACCCGGGTACGCCGGGCGGAGCTGGAGGTTCGGCTGCGGCAGAATCTGTTCGACCAGTACGCGGCGCTGTGCCGGTACGAGATGAACATCGGCCACGATTTTTACCGCTACTTTATTTTAAAGGCGGAGGTTCGGGCGCTTGCCAACCGGCTGCAGGAGCTGGCCGCCCCCGGCAGCGAGACGCTGCGGCTGTATCAGATACCGGAATTTATCCGCCGCCATTCCAAGCTGGATGCCGCCGCGCTGGCCGCCGCCCGGGATCTGGCGGGGCTCACCGCCGTGGTGGAGGGCACGGTTTACCACCCCATTCTTCTGAGCTTCTGCGAGAAAGCGGGCTTTGTGCTGGATAAGGACGGCGTTTTGCAGGTGCAGGCCGCGCTGGATCAATTGATCTACAACACCATGGAGGAGCTGGTGGCGAAAAAGCTGCACGGCGCCGCCAAAAAGGATATGGACTACCTGCTGCGCCGCAAGAGCGACCTTGCCGCCATCGTCTACATGTATCGGCTCAAACAGATGACCGGCGCCGACCGGACCTATCTGTTGCCCCGGCTGGCGGTGGGGTACAGCAACATGAGCCAGAAACAGCTGCTTTACCTGATGGACGCGGCGGACTGCGAGGACTTTGTGCACCGGCTGGCCCGCACCCCCTATGCACGGGAGTTTTTCGGCTCGTCCTTCACCCGTGTGGAGGACGCGGTGCAGCGGCTGGACTACCGCTGGCATCTGAAAAAGCTGCGCTTTTCCACCGATCCCAGCGTGGTGCTGTTCTGCTACATCTTTCTGGCGGAAAACGAGCTGACCAACCTGACCCACATCATCGAGGGCGTGCGCTACCACCTGCCGCCGGAAAAGATCGCCCCCCTGCTGGTGGGCGTGGGCGACTGAACGGAGGTGCAAAGCGATGCTGTTTGAACCCAAAATGCAGCTGGTGTGGGTGAACGGGCCCATCGGCCGGCTGACCGATTTTCTTGAGCGCTGCTGCCTGAATCAGGGCACGGTGCACCCCGCCCGGGCGCTGGACAACATGACCCCGGCGGCGGGCTACGCGGCACCACAGACGGACGAAAGCTGGACCGCGCTGGTGGCCCGGCTGGAGGCGGACGCCGGGGACGATTCCCTGCCCCTGACCCACCCCTGTGAGGAATTCTCGCCCCGGCAGCGCCAGCTGCTGGAGGAGCTGGAGCACCAGCTGGCCGAGAGCGACGCGGATTTGAAGCTTTTAAACGACCAGCTCACCCTCTGCCGTACCGGCAGCGACCAGTTCCGCCAGTTCGCGGGGCTGGAGGTGCCGGTGGATCAGCTGGAGCAATGCCGCTTTGTGCAGGTACGCTTCGGCTGCATGCCCCAGCGGGGGCTGGAAATGCTGCAGCGGGATTATTCCAAAGACTGCCTGCTCTTTTTGCCCTGCGGCCAGAACCAACAGGGCTGCTGGGGCGTCTGCCTTGCCCCCATGGTGGAGGCCGCCCGCATCGACGGAATCCTGGCCGAGCTTCGGTTCGAGCCGGTGCATCTGCCGGGCGCGGCGGGCACGCCGGCCCAGATCGTGGAAAATCTGGAGCGGAACATCCGGCTGCTGGAAGCCGAGAAGGCCGCCGCGCTGGATCACCGGTCGGCGCTGTGGCAGCAGGCAAAGCCCTGGGCCGCTCCCCTTTACGCGCTGGCCTGCCGAAGGGCCCGCGTGGAGGAGCTGCGCCGGTGCGCCGCGGTGCGCGGCGAGCGGTTCTTTTACTGCGTATGGCTGCGCCAGCCGGATCTGGCGGCTTTTGAAGCCTCCTGTCGGGGACTGGGCCAGCTGGATCTGCTGCCGGACCGGGTGCTGGCCCGCCGGGCCTGGGAGCAGGAAACAGGAAGAAGCGAACGAAAGTGAGATGAGAACACCTTGGCCATTGAAAAAATGAAGCTGGTTCGGGTGGACGGGCTGCTGCCTCAGCTGGACGAGCTGATTGCAGCCTGCTGCCTGAACGGCGATTTCCATCCCGAGCCCGCGGTGCAGCACATGTCCGGTTCGCTGGGCTATGTGACCCTGAGCGAAGATAACCCCTACACTCCGGATGTGCAGCAGATGGAGGAGCTGTTCCGGCTGGCCGGGCAGACCGAGCTGCCTGCCATCACCGGCAAGCCCCGCCACATCCGGGATGAGGAATTTGAACTGGTGCATCAGGTGGCCCGCCAGCTGCAGGATCTTTCTGCCGAGCGGGATGCGCTGGTGGACGAGAAAAACAAGCTGGCCCAGCAGCGGGATCAGTTCGCCCACTTCTCCGGGCTGGACGTGCCGCTGGAGGATATTCTGGGCTGCGAGTATATAAAGATCCGGTTCGGCTTTCTGCCCAAGGCCAGCTACGCCCGCATGACGGTGGCCTACGCGGAAAACCCCCACGTGCTGTTCGTCACCTGCGGCGAGGAGGCCGCCGGATACTGGGGGTTGTATTTCACCCCCCGGGAAACCGCCGACGAGATCGACGGCATCTTCTCCACCCTGTTCTTCGAGCGGCTGCATCTGCCCGCCGCCACCGGCACCCCGGCCCAGATCGTGAGCCAGCTGGATGCCCAGATGGCCGAGCTGGACAAAAAGCTGGCGGACGTGGCCCGGCGCACCACCGATTACTGGGCCGAAGAGGAAAAACCGCTGGCGGACATCTACCGCCAGCTGAAATGGCACCAGAGCGTATTCGACATGCGCCATTACGCCGCCTGCCGCGACAACTACTTCTTCTTCGTGGGCTGGGTGCCTGCCGACAAGGCCCCGGAATTCGAGAAGAAGGCCAAAGCCATTCCCCACATGCGGGTCACGGTGAGCGACCCGGGCGAGGTGGAGGAGTCCACACCGCCCACCCTGCTCAAAAACCCCTGGTTTGTACGCCCCTTCGAGATGTTTGTGGACATGTACGGCCTGCCCAGCTACGGCGAGATGGACATCACCGCCTTTGTGGCCATCACCTTCACGGTGCTGTTCGGCATCATGTTCGGTGACCTGGGGCAGGGCGCGGTGCTGGCCATCGGCGGCTTCGTGCTGTGGAAGTGGAAAAAGATCGGTCTGGCCCGGCTGGTGGTGCCCTGCGGCATCTCCAGCATGGTGTTCGGTTTCCTGTTCGGCTCGGTGTTCGGCTTTGAAGAGGCCCTGAACCCGGTGTACGAGGCCCTCGGCTGGAGCGGCAAGCCCATCAGCTGGTGGCCCGGCGCCCCCCATTCCGTGCTGGACACCGCCGCCATCAATCCCATTCTGATCTGCGCCATCTTCATCGGCGTGGCCATGGTGTTCCTGGCCATGCTGCTGCATGTATACGCGGCAGTGCGCAAAAAGCACTGGGGCGAGGCGATCTTCTCCAACAACGGCCTTGTGGGCATGCTGGTATACGCCGCCGGCGTTTCGCTGGTGAGCGGCTTCATGAAGGGTCCCGTCTTCCTGCCAAGCGGCGTGGCGCTGGTCATTCTGGTGGCGGGCCTTGTGGTGCTCTTCTTCCAGGAGGTGCTCATCGGTCTGGTGGACCACCACCCCCACTGGAAACCGGAAAGCTGGGCCGACTACTGCATGCAGAATGTGTTTGAACTGCTGGAATATGTGCTGAGCTATTTCAGCAACACGGTATCCTTTTTGCGTGTGGGCGCCTTCGTGTTCGTGCACGCTGCCATGATGATGGCCATCTTCAGCCTGGCGGGCGACCCGCCCAACATGATCGTGGTGGTGCTGGGCAATGCCCTCATCATTGCGCTGGAGGGCCTGCTGTCCGGCATTCAGGGCCTGCGCCTTGAATTTTACGAAATGTTCAGCCGCTGCTACGAGGGCGGCGGCCACCCCTTCCGGGGCGTGGACCTGACCAAAAAGGCGCAGCAGGGCTGATCGCCCGCCGCCTTTGAGATAGTTATTTGGAGGTAATGATTTATGAATCCCGTAATCACCGCTCTGCTCGTTCTGCTGCCCCTGGCCCTGATCATGGGCTGCGCCGCTTATCTGGCCAAACGCTCTGCTGCCGGTATGCCGGTGAAGCGCACCCTGGCCATCAACCTGAGCTGTTTTCTGGTTGTGATGCTGATTGCCGGCTGCTTCGCCTTTGCGGTCAGCGCTGAGGACGCCGCCACTACCACCGCCGCGATGACCGCTGCGGAAAAGGCCGCCAGCAACGAGAGCATGGGCCTTGGCCTGCTGGCCGCTGCGCTGGTTACCGGCCTTGCCGGCATCGGCGGCGGTCTGGCCGTTGCCGCCGGCGCTCCCGCCGCCATCGCCGCCGCCAGCGAAGATCCCAAGAGCTTCGGTAAGAGCCTGATCTTCGTTGCTCTGGGCGAATCCATCGCCCTGTACGGCGTGGTTATCTCGATCCTGATCCTGAACAAGCTGGTCTGACCCGGCGGTTTTGTAACCCGAAGGGAGGGCAGACCATGCGGTTTTATCTGATCAGCGACAATACCGATACCCAGACCGGCATGCGGCTGGCGGGCATCGAGGGCGTGGTAGCCCATCAGGCCGACGAGGTGAGCGCCGCGCTGGAGCATGCGCTGGCCCAGCCGGACGTGGGCATGATTCTGGTAACAGAAAAAATTGCCGACGATTTTGAGGCCATTGTGAACGAGGCCAAACAGGCCCCGGACGCCCCGCTGATTCTTGCCATTCCGGACCGGCACGGCTCGGCTCTGGGCAAGGATCGCATCACCCGCTATGTGCGGGAGGCCATCGGCGTAAAGATTTAACCCGATGACCGCAAACCAACCAAAAGAGGTGTAAGCCATGATCGACGAAAACGAGCGGGCCGCGCAGTTTCTGCAGGCCATTCAGCGGGACGCCGAACACCGGCGCAGCGAGATCGTGAAGGCCATCGACGCCGAGACCGCCGCCGAGCTGGAAAAGAAGCGAACCGAGGCGGAAAAGAAGGCCGCCCGCATGGAGGAATACGAGACCCAGCGCGCCACCGAGAACGCCAACCGGCTGCTTTCGCAGAGCGTGCTGGATGCCGGGGCGGAGCTTGCCCGCCGCCGGGGCCAGATCGCAGACGAAGTGTTCGCCGCCTGCGAAAAGGAGATCACGAACTTTGTGAGCAGCCCGGACTATGGGCCGTTTTTGAAGGAGAACGCCGCCGGGCTGCTGAAGCTGCTCCGGTGCGATGCGGCCCAGTTCTTCGCCCGGCCCCAGGATCTGGAGCTGGCCCGGCAGAACCTGCCCGCCGGCTGCACCGTGGAGGCAGACGCGACCATCCGCCTGGGCGGGCTGCGGGCCCGTGCGGGCAGCACCGAGGCGGATGACACGCTGGACATCCGCATGGAAAACCAGAAGGACTGGTTCCTGCGCTCCTGCGGCATGTCCATTGCGCTGGAACAGTTGTGAGGTGAAGGGAATTGGCAGAAAATCTCATTTATAGCATCAACGGCCCGGTTGTGACCGTGCGGGGCAAGACCGGCTTCTCCATGATGGAGATGGTGTATGTGGGCGAGGCCCGGCTGGTGGGCGAGGTGATCCGCCTGAGCGAGGACGCCGCCACCATTCAGGTATACGAGGAGACCGGCGGCCTTGCCCCCGGCGAGCCGGTATATTCCACCGGCGGTGCGCTGGCCGTGACCCTTGGCCCCGGCATCCTGCGCAACATCTACGACGGTATCCAGCGCCCGCTGCCCGCTCTGGAAGAGCTGAGCGGGGCCTTCATCGGCCGGGGCTGCTCCGCCCCCGCGCTGGACGAAACCGCCCGCTGGGATGTGACGGTGCTGGCAAAGCCCGGCGACCGGCTCACCCCCGGCCAGATCTACGCCACCTGCCCCGAGACCCCCGCCATCGAGCACCGGTGCATGGTGCCGCCCAATGTATCCGGCACCGTAACCTGGGTGGCTCCAAACGGCAGCTACACCGTGAACGACACGGTGGTCAAGCTCACCGACGACCGGGGCAACGAGCGGGTGCTGACCCTGTGCCAGAAATGGCCCATCCGAATCCCCCGCCCTGTCTCCCGCCGAATGCCCGCCCAGCGGCCGCTGATCACCGGCATGCGCGTGGTGGACACCATGTTCCCCATCGCCAAGGGCGGCGCGGCAGCCATTCCCGGCGGCTTCGGCACCGGCAAGACCATGACCCAGCACCAGCTGGCCAAATGGTGCGACGCGGACATTATCATCTATGTGGGCTGCGGCGAACGCGGCAACGAGATGACCCAGGCGCTGACCGAGTTCAGCGAGCTGATCGACCCCAAGACCGGCCGGCCTCTGACCGACCGCACCGTGCTGATTGCCAACACCTCCAACATGCCGGTGGCCGCCCGTGAGGCGTCCATCTACACCGGCATCACGCTGGCGGAATATTACCGGGACATGGGCTACCATGCCGCCATGATGGCCGACTCCACCTCCCGCTGGGCCGAGGCTCTGCGCGAGATCAGCGGCCGTCTGGAGGAGATGCCCGCCGACGAGGGCTACCCTGCTTATCTGCCCAGCCGTCTGGCCCAGTTCTACGAACGGGCCGGCTATGCACAGGCGCTGTGCGGCCAGGAAGGCTCGGTAACCGTAATCGGCGCGGTCAGCCCCCAGGGCTCCGACTTCTCGGAGCCGGTGACCCAGAACACCAAGCGGTTCACCCGCTGCTTCTGGGCGCTGGACAAGGCCCTGGCCTACGCCCGCCACTACCCGGCCATCAACTGGAACACCAGCTACAGCGAATATCTGGGCGATCTGTCCCCCTGGTACTACGACAATGTGGGCCCGGACTTCATGCAGTGCCGCGAGCGCATTGCCGGCCTGCTGCTGCAGGAGACCAGCCTGATGGAGATCGTGAAGCTGATCGGCTCCGACGTTCTGCCGGATGACCAGAAGCTGATCATTGAAATCGCCCGCGTTATCCGCGTGGGCTTTTTGCAGCAGAACTTCTTCCACGATCAGGACACCTATGTGAGCCTGGAAAAGCAGCTGAAGATGATGCGGGTGATTCTGCATCTGTACGAAAAGAGCCAGGTGCTGGTGGCAAAGCAGGTGCCCATGAGCCGGGTACTGCGCACCGGCCTGTTCGACAAGCTGGTCAAGATGAAGTACGACATTCCCAACGACCATCTGGAGCTTTTCGACGATTATACCGCCGAGATCGATCAGAAGATCGGCGAACTCATGCGCCCATGACCGGCGCCGGAAAGGAGAGATTTGTACCATGCTCTTAGAGTATGTTGGCCTCAGCCAGATCAACGGCTCGCTGGTGATTCTGGATGGGGTGAAAAACGCCAGCTACGACGAGATGGTGGTGCTGCGCCTTGACGACGGCAGCCAGCGCATCGGCCGCATCGTGATGATCGAGGGCGAAAAATGCGTGATTCAGGTATTTGAGGGAACCACCGGGTTCTCGCTTTCCAACACCCGCACCACCCTGACCGGCCATCCCATGCAGGTGGACCTGAGCCCGGAGCTTCTGGGCCGCACGCTGGATGGTCTGGGCCGCCCCATCGACGGCCTGGGCGCCATCTACCCGGAATGCCGCCGGGACGTGAACGGCGCGCCCATCAACCCGGTGAGCCGGGTCTATCCCCGCAACTACATCTGCACCGGCATTTCCGCCATTGACGCGCTGACCACCCTGATCCGCGGCCAGAAGCTGCCCATCTTTTCCGGATCCGGCATGCGCCACAACGAGCTGGCGGTGCAGATCGTGAAGCAGGCCAACGTATCCGACGGCGAGGATTTTGCCATTGTGTTCGCGGCCATGGGTGTAAAGAACGACGTGGCGGATTATTTCAAGAGCTCCTTCGAGGCCGCCAACGTGATGGACCGGGTGGTCATGCTGCTGAATCTGGCGGGCGACCCCATCGTGGAACGTATCATCACCCCCAAAGCAGCGCTGACCATTGCCGAGTATCTGGCCTTTGATCTGGGCAAGAACATTCTGGTCATTCTCACCGACATGACCAGCTACTGCGAAGCCCTGCGGGAGTTCTCCTCCTCCAAGGGCGAGATTCCCGGCCGTAAGGGTTACCCCGGCTACCTGTATTCCGATCTGGCCAGCCTGTACGAACGGGCGGGCATCGTGAAGGGCAAGAAGGGTTCCGTGACCCAGATTCCCATTCTGACCATGCCCAACGACGACATTACCCATCCCATTCCGGACCTGACCGGATACATCACCGAGGGCCAGATCGTGTTGGATCGCAATCTGGACGCCACCGGCGTGTATCCGCCCATCAGCGTGCTGCCCAGCCTGTCCCGTCTGATGAAGGACGGCATCGGCAAGGGCTACACCCGCGAGGATCACAACCCACTGGCCAACCAGCTGTTCGCCACCTATGCCCGGGTGCAGGACGCCAAAGCACTGGCCAGCGTCATCGGCGAGGAGGAGCTTTCGCCCAGCGACAAGCGGGTGATGGAGTTCGGCCGCGCCTTTGAGGAAAAATTCGTGGGTCAGGGCAACACCAGCCGGACCATTGAGGAGACGCTGGATCTTGGCTGGGAACTGCTGAGCATGCTGCCCAAGGAAGAGCTGGATCGTGTGGATCAGGTATTGCTGGACCACTACTACAAGCCCAAGACCGACCCGAAGCAGCGGGAGCTGGGGCTGCGCCGCGCTTTCCACGACGACGCCGAGTAACCGGGCAAATACACCGAGAAAGGAGGCCGCGTTTTGGCACAGCAGATATTCCCCACAAAAAGCAACCTGATGGCGCAGCAGAAAAGCCTTGCGCTGGCCAGCCAGGGCTATGAGCTGATGGACCGCAAGCGCAACATTCTGGTGCGCGAGATGATGCAGCTCATCGACCGGGCCGCCGCCATTCAGGATCAGATCGCCGCGGCCTATGCGGAGGCTTATGCTGCTTTGCAGCTGGCCAATGTGACGCTGGGCGTGGTATTGGGTTTTGCGCACACGGTGCCAGTGGAAAACGGCCTTTCGCTGGACTGGCGAAGCGTGATGGGTGTGGAGCTGCCCATGGTGAAGCTGGAGGAGACCGCACCCCAGAGCCTGTATTATGGTCTGGGCGGAACCAACAGCCAGCTGGACGAGGCATACCGCAAGTTCTGCCAGGTGAAGCGGCTCACGGTGGAGCTGGCCGAGGTGGAGAGCAGCGTATACCGTCTGGCACAGGCCATTCAGAAAACCCAGAAGCGGGCCAACGCCCTGAGCAACATCATGATTCCTCAGTTCAATTCCAACATCAAGTACATCACCGAAGTGCTGGAAGAAAAGGAACGCGAGGATTTCTCCCGCCTCAAAGTAATCAAATCTTCTTTTTAGCGGACTCGACCGGTAGCGGGGGGCGGTACGTTGACCGGTACGCACCGGATTTTCCTCAGCGAAATACGCCAGCTGCCTTTGGCGGACCCGACCGTTGGCGGGGGCGGCACGGCAATCGATACGCGCCGGATTTTTTTGGCGGACTCGACCGTTAGCGGAGTGCGGTACGGTAACTGGTACGCACCGGATTTTCCTCAGCAACGTACGCTAGCCCCCATGGGGCGTGCCCGACCATTGACAGAATGTGCTACCCGATATATGCCGGGTAAGTCTCAGCAAAATAATGCTAACTGCCTTTGGCGTGCTCTGCTGGTTCTTTGCCGGGTTCCAAGGGTTTGAAACAAAATCCCTTTTCCCCTGCCGGGATCGCAATCCAGTTCGTTGAATCAGGAGAAGAATTTACAGTTAGTGTTTAAACGCACACCTGCACCTCGCTCTTTGGGGCGGGGTGCTTCTTTGTGTGTGTGAATCTTTTTGGGAATCTTCTTGGGTATCTTATTGGGAATCTTATATTGCTCTTCCGGTTTCGTCACTTCCAAGCAACGCATCCGGCGGTTGGTAGAATCGAAACTGTTGTTTCCATGTTTCAAATCTGCAACATGGAAATAACGCAACGGGCACAGGGGGTTCGGCATGGAACGCACGGGTGTTTTCCTCCTTCGTTTTTCTGTAAAATTTCCGGGAACAAACAGGCAGAAAAAAACCGGCGGCGCATGGCAAAACCAAGCCATACACCGTCGGTTTTCTGTTTGTTCCAGTTTACAGTATAGCACAGGAAGAACCGGGCTTTCCAAGGGTCAAAACAAGGTTTTATCCGGGCTTTTCGACGAAAATTCGGGTAAACTACACTGCAATCAGCCTGCCCCGGTCGAGTCCGTAAACGGGTGTTCACGTACCCGTAAACGTCCCGCACCCCGTCAACGGTCGAGTCCGCTAAAAATGGGTGTTCGCGTACGTCGCTGAGGAAAATCCGGTGCGTACCGGTTACTGTACCGCTCCCCGCTGCCGGTCGAGTCCGTCAAAAAAATCCGGTGCGTACCCGTAAACGTACCGCTCCCCGCCAACGGTCGAGTTGTTAAAAAAACCAGGAGGGGAGCCAGCGGGCGGAGAGAATCCAGCTTTCCGATACCGGGATACCGGTCACTGCCGGGTAGAACCAGAGGAACACCACCGCCGCCGCAATCAGGATTCCCAGCGCCAGCCGCCGTGCCAGCCGGGGCTGATCCCGATCCAGCTTCGCCAGCATCAGAACCAGCGCCGCCACCGCAAACCACAGGCTGGGGAAATAATGATACAGGAAGGTGCACCGGGTCACCAGTACCCAGGGCAGCAGCTGCGCCAGATACAGCACCAGCACACTCCCCTGCGCCCGGCATGCCCGGCCGCTGATCTGCCGCCAGGCCAGCACGCACAGCCCGGCCAGCGCCGCCCACCACACGATGGGATTTCCCATACCCGCAATGGTCCCCCGCATCCCCGCAGGCAGCCCACTGGCGGAATAATACCATACAGGACGTAATAAGAACGGCCAGGTATACCAATTGGATTCATACGGATGAGTGCTCTTCAGCTGGCTGTGGTAGTTGAACATGGTCAGCTGACACTGCCACCACTCGCCCAGGCTGAATCCACCTTCCCGCCACCAGTATGGCAGATAGGCCGCAATGTAGATGATCAGCGGGATCAGCACAAAGAACAGCACGCCGCCCACAAGAGCCACGGTCAGTTCCCGGCCGAAGTTCGGCTTCTTCTGCCGCCAGCGGGCCCACAGCACACCGAAATACAGCACCGCCAGCCCGGCTCCGGCGTAGATTCCGGTCCACTTGCTGGCCGCGCCCAGCCCGAAGGCCACGCCTGCCAGCGCCATGGGCAGGATGCTTTGATCCACACCCTTTTCCAGCACGCTCTGGCAATACCACAGCATGAAATAGGCCCCCAGCAGGATGAAGAAGGTGCCGTAAATATCAATGGTGGCAATTCGGCTCTGGGCATAACGCATCAAATCCAGCCCGGCCAACAGGGCCGCAAAGCCCGCCCACCAGGGCGACCGGGTGAGCCGCCGCACAAAGAGGTACAGCACCGGCACCAGAGCGATGCCGAACAGCGCCCCCGCCACACGCCAGCCAAAGCCGGTCATGCCGAATACCGCGATGCCCAGCATGATGAACACCTTGCCCAGCGGCGGGTGGGTGGTCTCATACACCGGCATGCCGTGCAGATGCTCATAGGCAGTGCGGCCATGGTAGATCTCATCGAAATACATGCTGTTTTTGTAGCTGATGGTATCCGGCACCTGGGTCTGTTCGTCGAACAGAGCCCCGCTTTCGCCGGTAACGGGCAGGCACTCGCCCGCGTCGTTTTTAAAGGCCAGCTCCATCACACTGGCGTCGGTGAGGGTGATGGTGTAGCTCTCGTTGGCGGTGACCGGGAGGGACAGCCAGTGGAACACATTGCCGTAATCCAGAGACTGATTCACCAGCTCGGTGCCCCGGCTGTCGGTCACAATCAGCTGCCCGTTCCAGTTAATCTCCGGATAAATCCACAGGCTGGTCGCCTCTCCCTCCACCTGCACGGTGTATGTTTTGGTGCCCTGCACCACCTCCGGGTTCTGGGGCGCGGTAAAATCGCCCAGATTGGTCAAACTTACCACCGCCACCAGCAGGGTGCCGCCCAGCAGCCAGAGCAGCTCCGACCGGCTCCAGCGGGGCTGGGGTGCAGGCGGGGCCAGCGTCGGTACAGGAGACGCCTGCAACGGGCAGACCTTACCGCCCCGGCACAGCCGCAGGCAGGCCAGCCAGACCATCACGGTGCCTGCCAGATTGGCAAGGCTTACGATGGCGATCATCACGCGGGCGGTATCGCTGGTGAGGAACTGATCCTCGGTGCCGTTGGCTGCCAGAACCAGCGCCAGGTTCAAAAGGGTGGACATGCTGAGCACCGCCGTGCCTGCCAGCAGCCTGCGATCCGCCCAGCGGGCCACTGCCGCCAGCAGCAGCGCCAGCGCCGGAATCAGATACCGCTCGTGCATCCGGTGGCTCAAACAGAAGATAGCCGCGCCGTAAAAGCCCGCCAGCAGCATGGGGCAGAACCGGCCGCTGCGCACGCTCACCCAGGCCAGATACAGCATGGCCACAGTGGCAATCAGAATGCCCACACTGCCCAGCATCTGCCAGGTGATGGGCGTGCCGAACACGCCCTCGGTCTGCATGGTCCAGTTGCCGCCCAGCAGGGTGATCAGATTAAAGCCGTTCACACTGGCATAAGGGTAGCTGGACACGGTGCCGGTGTATTTTTCCACCAGCCAGTCCATGGGCTGGTCGCTCCAGAAGGGCAGCGCGCAGACCAGCACCACCGCCACGGCAGCCACAGCACCCAAAACAGCACGGCCCACGGTTCTGCCACGCTCAGCGGCCGGGCCGGTGAACAGCGGCAGCGCAAAGCAGACAGCCAGCACCGGCCCGAACAGCAAAGCCTGGGGCTTCAGAGCCAGCGCAAGGCCGTAAAGCAGAGCAGCCGGCAGGTATTTTTTATTGCTCAGCAGCCAGAACACACCCACCAGACAGAGGGCGGGCACGCTGTCCACCTGCTTCCAGACAGCGGTATCGTACAAAAAGGCCGGGCAGAAGGCGGTGAGAGCTGCAATGAGCATGGCCCGCTTTTCGTCCAGACGGGTGCGGGCGATGTGCCAGACCAGAGCGGTGAGCCCCACATCGCACAGAATAGGCACACTGCTGAGCAGCAGCACAAACGCCTTGCCGCTCACATCCATGCCCAGAAGTTTGCCCAGGCTGCCCAGTATCCAGAGTACCAGCATGTAGCCGGGTGGATAGTCCGCAAAATAATCCGGGGAATAAAACTGGCCCGGCCCCAGATCCGCCAGCCGCTGGGCCCATGCAGTAAAGCAGGCCACGTCGGTGGAATAGCCCTCGGTCACAAGGGCAAGGCCAAAGCGCAGCACACCGGCGCACACAAGCAGCACCAGCAGCGCGGCAGGCAGCCGCCGGGCGCGTTTGGGGGCATATAATTTGGCGTTTGCCATGATCTCTCTCCTTTGCACACACGCGGCCGCGCCGCGCAGGAATGGCCCACACAAAAGGTGGGCACTCTTATGTTCAGTATAGCCAAAACCTGCCATCCATTGCAAGGGGAAGGGTGTGGTTTTCCTGTGAAAGGGTGTGGTTTTCCTGTGAAAACGAAAAAAGGGCACAGAAAAGCCGGATGCGGTGAACGCTTCACCACACCCGGCAAAATGTCTGATTGAGCGAATCCACCCCTTTTTAGGGCCCTTTTGCATACAATCCGTATAATTCAGACGTAATATTACAGATTATCAGCAGCCGCATCCGCTAAAAAGGGTGCCGGCATACTTTGCTGATAAAAAACCGGTGCGTACCGGAAAACATACCGCACCCCGTCAACGGTCGAGTCCGCCAAAAAGGCAGTTTACGTATATCGCTGAGGAAAATCCGGTGCGTACCGGAAACCGTACCGCACTCCGTCAACGGTCGAGTCCGCCAAAAAGGCAGTCTGCGTATATCGCTGAGGAAAACCCGGTGCGTACTTGTAAACGTACCGCGCCCCGCTGCCGGTCGAGTCCGTTAAAAAATCAGGAGAGTTTGGAGACCTTGGGGCCCTGAGCGGTGTCCTCCACCTGCCAGCCCATCTCGGTGATCTGGGCGCGCAGCGCATCGGCAGTACCCCAGTCCTTGGCCTTCTTGGCAGCGGCGCGGCGCTCCACCAGCTCCATCACCTCGGCGGGCACTTCATTGGTCTTGCGGTTGTACAGCAGACCCAGCACGCCGGTCAGCTCGTCGAATACCTCGGCAGCCTTGGTCAGCGCAGCCTTGGACGCTTCCTTGCCCTGGGTGTTGATCTCCTTCACCAGCTCAAAGATGGCGGCCAGCGCATCCGGAGTATTCAAATCGTCATCCATGGCGGTGTTGAACTTGGCCTTGGCAGCATCAGCCTTCTCCACCAGCGCATCGCTGCCGGTCTCGGCGGCGTTCTTGATGAGGAAATCCAGATTCTCGCGGCAGGTGTACAGGCGCTCCAGACTGGCCTTGCAGGACTGGATCAGCTCCACGGTGTAATTCAGAGGCATGCGGTAACCGGCGGTGAGCAGGAAATAACGGATGGGCTCGTAGCCATAAGCGTCGGCAATCTCACGCACGGTGAAGAAGTTGTTGGCGCTCTTGCTCATCTTGTGGTTGTCGATGTTCAAAAAGCCGTTGTGCATCCAGTAGCGGCTGAAGGTGCAGCCGTTGGCGCACTCGGACTGAGCAATCTCGTTCTCGTGATGGGGGAAGATCAGATCCTGACCGCCGCAGTGCAGGTCGATGGTGTTGCCCAGATGCTTGCGGGCCATGGCGCTGCATTCGATGTGCCAGCCGGGCCGGCCGGGGCCGTAGGGGCTTTCCCAGGCAGGCTCGCCGGGCTTGGCAGCCTTCCAGACCGCGAAATCCGCCGGATCCTCTTTCAGATCGTCGTCCATCTGGCTGCGCAGCTCACGGTTGCCGCTCTCCAGATCCTCCAGATTCAGGTGGCTCAGCTTGCCGTACTCCTTGAACTTCTTGGCCCGGAAATACACGTCGCCGTTCTTGGCCACATAACCGTAGCCCTTTTCGATAATGTCGGCCACGATGCCCAGAATCTCTTCGATGTGCTCGGTGGCGCGGGGACGCACGGTGGGAGCCAGCACGTTCAGGCCCTCGCTGTCCTTGATATACTCGGCCTCATAACGGCGGGCGACCTCCTGCATGGGTACGCCCTCCTCCTGGCCCTTCTTGATCAGCTTGTCGTCAATATCGGTGATGTTGGAAACATAGATCACCTTGTTGCCCTGATACTCCAGATACCGGCGCAGGGTGTCGAACACCACCATGGGCCGGGCGTTGCCGATGTGGATGAAATTGTACACGGTGGGGCCGCACACATAAATGCGGTACTCGCCGGGCTTCTGAGGAACGAACTCCTCTTTTTTACGGGTGAGGGTGTTGAAGATCTGCATGAAGATTTGCACTCCTTAATCTTGCTCGGGCGGCAATGGCACCCGAACGCTTTCGGTTTTAAGAACTTGCTCTTATTATACCCTCTTTCCCCTGCCCGCGCAAGGCGTTGCGGCATTCCCGCCCTCCCCGTGCAAAAGAAAAAACGCCTCCCTGATCCGCCGGGCGGATCGGGAGGCATTGTGTTTTATGACAAGGGAAAAACGCAGCTTACAGCCACTTTTTCCAGCGGGCCAGAAATCCTGCGCCCAGAGTTGCCAGAACGGCGATGGCCAGCACGATCACGAACCCGAAGGGATTCTCTTCAAAGGGCACATGCACGTTCATGCCCCACAGGCTGGACACAATGGTGGGCACCGTGAGGATAATGGTCACGGCGGCCAGCAGCTTCATCACGATGTTCAGGTTGTTGGAAATCACGGAAGCAAAGGCATCCATGGTGCCGGACAGAATGTCCCGGTAGATGCTGCTCATCTCCATGGCCTGCTTGTTCTCGATGATTACATCCTCCAAAAGATCGGTATCCTCGGGGAAATCCCGCACAAAGTCCATGCGCAGCAGCTTCTCCAGAACGATCTCGTTGCCCTTCAGGGAGGTGGAGAAGTACACCAGGCTCTTTTCCAGGCCCAGCATCTGAATGAGCTCCTTGTTCTTCATGCTCTTGTGCAGCTCGTTCTCCACGCGGGTGCTGGCCTTGTCCACCTGACGCAGATAGAACAGGAACAGGCTGGCGTTACGGTAGAGCATCTGCAGAGCCATGCGCTTGCGCTTTTTGGTGCTGCAAGCCTTGACCAGGCCTTCCATGAAGGCGCGGGGCAGCGCGGTCTCCTTCAGAGACACGGTGATGATGTTATCCTCGGTGAGCACGATGCCGAAGGGAATGGTGGAGTATACGAAGCTGTGGCCCTCGGTCTGCACGATGGGGGTATCCACGATGATGAGGATGTGGCCGTTGTCCTCCACCTCAATACGGCTGCGTTCCTCTTCGTCCAGTGCGGCCCGAACCAGATCCGGATCCACATGCAGCTGGGCGCAGACCCGGCCGATTTCCTTCTCGTTGGGGTCGCACAGATTGATCCAGGAACCGGGCAGGATCTGATCCTGCTCCAGCATACGGCCACTGTCGCTCAGATAAATATTCAACATAAAAACACACCTGCTTTCTCAAACGTACCGGCCCGCTGGCCGGCCAGATTTGCGGCGCACGGCATTACAGCCGCCCCCGAAAAGCAGGTTCTCCGCCGATGATTTCAGCGCAGAATGCAGGACAGGGCAGCAAAGCCGGTTCCGCTGATAGTACGATCCACACATCTACTGGGGTCGCCGTCCATGCTGTCATCTCCTTGCATTAAATCTTGTTGCGGGCCCATCGGCCCTCAATTAGTGTATGCCCGCCGGGCGGGTTTGTCAAGCCATAAAACTCCAAAAAACGCCGCTTTTTGGCGCTAGGCCGTAAAAATCGGGTTAAAAGGCCAAAAACGCCCCAAAACGGGCAAATTCGGCCCGGTTTGGGGCAAGGCGGCAGATAAAAAATGCGTTGGGGCAGCCAGCTCCGTTGCCAGCCGCCCCAACGCGGTTTCATGGTTTTTTCTCAGCCCATCACATACACGTTCACTTCCTGCACGCCGTTCATCAGCGCCTCAGAGAAGCTGTCGTAATACAGATCCACCAGGCAGCTGCCGTTGAGCAGAGAAGCGCCGGTGTCGGTGGCGATGGCATAGCCGTATACCAGCTTGCCGTCGGTGCTGGTGATGTACAGCTTTGTACCGTACGGGATCAGCGCCGGATTCACGGCCACGGTACCGCAGTAGAGCCCCAGACCGGAAGCACCGCGCCCGCGGCTGGAACTGTAACCGGTGGCACGGCCGGTGTAAACCGCCGTGTACCCGGTGGGCACACCGTCCACCACTTCAGGGCCTTCCAGCGGCGAAACCGGCGCCCCGGCCTGATAGGCCTTGATGATGGTGTTTTGGGGAGCCACAGTCTGCACCACGCTGATCACCTGGCTGGATTCCACCTGGCCGTCCACCACACGCTCGCGGTGGGTGATCTGGTTGGTGCCCTCATGGCCCTGCTGCACCAGCTGGGTGCGATTCCGGTTCTTGTAGAACAGGCTGGTGTACACATACTCGGTTTCGTAGGGGATGGATTCCTCCACCACGGTATCCCGGTATTCCACCCGGTGCACCTGCACGTTCATACCGTCCTCAATGGCGGTGTGCAGGCTGGGCTCGGTGTAGTCGTGCTCGCCCAGTTCCACACCGCAGGCGGTCAGTGCGTCGCTCACCGTGCCGTTGACCAGCCGCAGGTCGTGGGTCTGGCCATCCGCCGTGACGGTGAGATCCACCGCCCGCTGGATGTTCAGGCTGGCCTGATTGCCGTTGTAGGCAGTGTAGTGCACATCGTCGCCCTCTTCGGCCACGATGCCGCTCAGCTGCATCAGCTTCTGCGGATCGTCCAGATGGGTCATGACCACCTGGCTCGCGCCCTCGGAATCGGTGATGCGCACCAGATGCAGCGCCTGATGCAGGCCGATCAGGGTAAGCGCCAGGCAGCCCGCGGTGATCAGGCAGGCCCAGACCTTGACCGGCACCGCCAGAACCAGGCGGCGCAATTTTTTGATGATCGTAATCATGCAATCTCCTAACGTTCCATGCTGGTGGGCAATGGGGGCCGGAAATCGGCCCGCCGGCGGCCTGGAACATGGGGCCAGACCGCGCCCTGCTTTCAATGGCCCTGTTCGCAAACCGCCAGATGCGGCCGTTCCGGGCACTTGTGGCATTGTAGCAAAAGCGGGGCGGGGCCGTCAAACAGGAAAGCTCCGCCGTTTTTTGCCGCATGCTTTCAAATTTTGCCGAAATATATTTGCGGTTCACCGGTTCTTTTAAAATCCTCGCTTTTTCGGCCTTTTTCTTAAGATTTCTTAAGATTCAAAACGATTGTATCAATATCACCACCTTTTGTACAACACCGAATACCTTCACCGCTCACAGAATCCTCTGCCTCGATTTTGTACATCTTCTACAATTTTTATTCCATCTTGGGCAATTTGTCCGGTAATGAAAATTGTTCGCATTTTCATTCTTTTCCCCCGTTTTCCGTTTCTTCGCCGGGTTCTTCCGGCCGAAATTGCTGCCCTTTTCGCCCTGTTTTTTCTCCGGGTTTCAGGTGCCCTGTTTCGGATTGTACGCCCTGCCCACCGGCGCATTTTGCCGAAGCGCGCCCTCCTCTTCCGTTTCGCTCTTTTTCCTCTTCCTCCGGCTCTTTTCCCCTGCCGGATTTGTCCCTATATAATGTAATATAAAGAAAGGGCGGCCCGACCAGTCAGACCGCCCCTCTTCTATTTACAAACCAATCGCCGCGCTCAGCCGGCAAACATCCCCAGCAGAGAGTAGCACACCAGCCCTGCGGCTCCGCAGCTTACCATCACCACAATGGGGTTCGGCTTTTTCCACCGCATCACCGCAAAGGCCGCCGCAAACAAAATGGTCGCAACCCAGTCCACATTCTGCTCCAGCCCGCCGGGCAGCACCGCCTGCACCAGCAGGCTCACACCGGCGCTGGCGATCATGGCCACCACCGCGGGACGCAGCCCTGCCAGCGCCCCCTGCATGAGCTTGAGGGAGCGGTACCGGTAATACAGCCAGGCCAGCACCGTAACGATCACACAGGCCGGCGCCACGCAGCCCAGAGTGGCCACCACCGAGCCCGGAATCCCGGCAATCTGCATGCCCACAAAGCTGGCCGAGTTGACCGCGATGGGCCCTGGCGTCATCTGGGAAATGGTCACAATGTCGGTAAACTGGGTGGGGGTAAGCCAGGAGTGCAGCTCCACCACCTGCTGACGGATCAGCGGCATGGCCGCGTAGCCGCCGCCAAAGCTGAACAGACCAATCTGGAAAAAGCTCACAAACAGCTGCCAGTAGATCATTTGCCCTCCTTCCCCCTCTCTTTGCGGGGCCGCAGGGTATCCACCATGCCGATGCAGCCACAGGCCAGCACCAGCGGGGCCGCGCCCACGCCCAGCATGGACGCCACAAAGCACACCGCCAGCAGCACCATCCAGATGGCCCGGCGCTGCTGCCACAGGGTCTGCGCCATCACCAGCACCACATCAAAAATCACCGCGACGACACCCGCCGCCATGCCCTGCATCACCATGCTCACCGCCAAATTGGAACGGAACGCCTCGTAAAACAGGGAAATCACCGACAGAATCACCATGGGCGGCAGCACCGTGCCCAGCACCGTGATCAGCGCGCCCACCACGCCGGCAATCCGGTAGCCCACCAGAATCGCCGCGTTCACCGCAATGGCCCCCGGGGCCGACTGGGCAATCGCCGTCAGATCCATCATCTCGTTCTCGCTCAGCCAGTGATATTTTTCCACAAAGGTCTTGCGCATCAGGGGAATGATCACATATCCCCCGCCAAAGGTGAATGCGCTCAGCTTCAGCGACGAGAAAAACAAAACGCCCAGCATCTTTCCATCTCGCATTCTTTCCTCCTCCTTCCGCACACCAGTATAACACTTGCTTTTTAATGAGTAAAATTATATTATTTTATTGAAATCATAACTATTCACTTATAAAAGTAAAAAACAGGAGGAAATCCCCATGACGCTGCGGCACATCCGCATTTTCTGGGAGGTCTGCCAGCAGGGCAACAGCATCACCCGGGCAGCCCATTCCCTGTACATGACCCAGCCCGCGGTGAGCCAGGCCATCCGGGAGCTGGAGGAGCACTATGGTCTGCGGCTGTTCGAGCGGTATTCCCGCCGGCTTTACATCACCCCCGCCGGGCAGCGGCTGTATCAGCATGCGGGCCAGCTGCTGCAGCAGGTGGAGCGGATGGAAAAAAGCCTGCAAAGCGACGAGGACGGCGGCCCGCTGCGGGTGGGCGCCACCGTGACCATCGGCTCCCAGTTTCTTCCCTGCTATGTGGACGCCTTCCACAGCCTTCACCCTCAGACAAGGGTACAGGTGCGGGTGAACCCGGGCGACACGCTGGAGCAGCAGCTTCTGCACAACCAGCTGGATCTGGCCCTGATCGAGAGCGGCGTAAGCGCCCCGGAGCTGCTGGCTGAGGCCTATCTGGAGGACACGCTGATCGCCGTGTGCGCCCCGGGCCGCCCCTTTGCCAGCGGCCAGACCGTAACGCTGGAGCAGCTGCGCGGCCAGAATTTCCTTCTGCGGGAAAAGGGCAGCGCCGCCCGCAAGGCCTTTGATGCCGCCGCCCTTGCCGCCGGTCTTTCGGTGGAGCCGGCCTGGGAAGCCACCAGCACCACCGCTCTGGTGAATGCCGCCGTGCACGGGCTGGGCATCGCGGTACTGCCCCGGCACATGCTGCTCGGCCCGCTGGAGCGGGGGATTATCGCCGCCTTTCAGGTGCCGGAACTGGACCTGCGCCGCCGGTACTGGATTGTGTATCACAAGGACAAATTTCTTACCACTGCCGCCCGGGATTTCATCGCCCTGTGCAAAAGCTACGAGCAGGAGCACCCCGCCCCACATTATAATGGGCTGTATTGACCTTTTCCCGCCCCTTGACAGAAGCTTTCCAAACGAGTATACTTTATAAAGTTAAAATGCTGAGATGGAGACAGCGCACCGCACCCCTGGGTACAGAGAGAAGGTTCACCGGCTGAAAGGCCTTCCGAACAGAGCGATGCGAATTCCCTCCGGAGCAGTTCGTGCCAACGGGCCTTTTGCGGCCTCAGTAGTGCGGAACGGTTCGCCCCGTTACCGGCGCCGAAAGTGCCGTCGCTTTTTGCGGCGGAATATGGGTGGTACCACGGAGTTTACAGCTTCGTCCCGTTGTGTTGCGGGGCGGGGCTGTTCTTTTTTATCATCGAAAATGAGGTGTATTATGGAAGCAAAGATCAATGCTCTGAAAGAGCAGATGGAGATTTCGCTTGGCGCTGTGCAGTCTCAGGAAGAGCTGGCCGAATTCTGGCAGGCTTACCTGGGCAAAAAGGGCAGCATCGCCGGGCTGATGAAGGAGCTGGGCAAGGTTTCCGCTGAGGAACGCCCCGCCATGGGCAAGGTGATCAACCAGTTCAAGGCCTACGCCGAGCAGCGTTATCAGGAAGTGCGCGCCGAGATGGACCAGAAGGAACTGCAGGCCCGCAACAAGAACGAGCAGGTGGATATCACCATGCCCGCTGTGAAGCGGCCCATGGGCTCGCTGCATCCCATCACCATCGTGAAGGATCAGATGGTGGACGTGTTCGCCGGTATGGGCTTTGAAATCTACGAAGGCCCCGAAATCGAGGACGACGACCACAACTTCACCCGGCTGAACGTGGCGAAGAACCACCCCGCCCGTGACATGCAGGATACCTTCTATGTGGCCGAGGACATCGTGCTGCGCACCCACACCAGCCCCGGGCAGATCCGCGTGATGGACGCCGAGAAGCCCCCCATCAAGGTGCTGGTACCCGGCCGCGTGTTCCGTTCGGACAGCGACGCCACCCACTCCCCCATGTTCCATCAGATGGAAGGTCTGGTTGTGGACAAGAAGATCACCCTGTGCGATCTGCAGGGCATGCTGGACGAGTTCGTGAAGAAGATCTTCGGCAGCGAGGTCAAGACCCGCCTGCGGCCCAGCTACTTCCCCTTCACCGAACCCAGCGTGGAGGTGGACGTGAGCTGCTTTGAGTGCGGCGGCAAGGGCTGCTCGCTGTGCAAGGGCACCGGCTGGATCGAGGTTCTGGGCGGCGGCATCGTGCACCACAAGGTGCTGGAGAACTGCGGCATTGACCCCAACGAATACTCCGGCCTGGCCTTCGGCATCGGCATCGAGCGTATCGCCATGCTGAAATACGGCATCAACAACATCGGCCTGCTTTATGAGAACGATCTGCGGTTCCTGAAGCAGTTCAAGGACTAAGGAGGCAAACCCATGAAAGTACCATTCAGCTGGCTGAAGGAATATGTAGACATTGACGTGACCGCCCAGGAGCTGGAGGAAAAGCTCTTCAGCTGCGGTTTTGAGGTAGAAGAGCTGATCCCCGTGGGCAAGGACATCTCCGGCGTGGTGGTCGGCCATGTGGTGGAGTGCGAGAAGATTCCGGACACCCATCTTTCCCTGTGCAAGGTGGACGCTGGCACCGGCGAGCTGCTGCAGATCTGCTGCGGCGCCGACAATGTGCGCGCCGGGGGCAAGTACCCCTGTGCTCTGGTGGGCGCCACCGTGCTGGCCACCGGCAAGGACCACAAGACCGTGGAAGGCGTTCTGACCATCAAGAAGGGCAAGCTGCGGGGCTACGAGAGCTTCGGCATGCTGTGCAGCGGCGTGGAGCTGGGCCTGAACGACGACCTGTACCCCGGCGCCGATTATTTCGGCCTGCTGGTGCTGCCTGAGGATGCACCCGTTGGCGCGGACGTGAAGCCCCTGCTGGGCATGGACGATTACATCTTCGATATCTCGGTCACCGCCAACCGTGCGGACTGCCAGTCCGTGCTGGGCATTGCCCGCGAGGTGGCCGCGGTGCTGAACAAGCCCCTGAAGATGCCCGCCACCGACTACACCACCAGCGATTACACCTACCCCGGCCTGAACATCACCGTGGAGGCGCTGGACCTGTGCCCCCGTTATCTGGGCCACGGCGTGCGCAACATCACCCCCGGCCAGTCTCCCCAGTGGATGCGCCGGTATCTGGCCCTGTGCGGCCTGCGCAGCATCAGCAACGTGGTGGACATCACCAACTTCGTGATGCTGGAAATCGGCCAGCCCATGCACGCCTTCGACATGTCCACGCTGGAGAGCACCCAGATCATCGTGCGCCGTGCCCGCAACGACGAGTCCATCGTCACCCTGGACGGCAAGGAGTTCCAGCTGAACGACAGCAATCTGGTCATCTGCGATGGCTCCAAACCCGTTGCCCTGGCCGGCATCATGGGCGGTCTGAACAGCGAAATCACCGAGAACACCACCCAGCTGCTGTTCGAGTCCGCCAAGTTCATGCGGGATAACATCCGCAAAACCTCCCGCAGCCTGGGCCAGAGCACCGATGCTTCCAGCCACTACGAGAAGGGCATTTCCGAGTACACCTGCGAGCTGGGCATGGCCCGCGCCCTGCACCTGATTCAGGAGCTGGGCTGCGGCGAAGTGACCGCCAGCGCCTTCGACGTGAGCGCCGGCGCTCCCCGCGAGGGCAAGCGGTTCACCGCCACCATCAGCGGCATCAACCGGATTCTGGGCATTGAGGTACCCGCCGAGGCCATTCTGGACATCCTGCGCCGTTTGCAGTTCGAGGTAAAGCAGGACGGCGACGTGCTGGACGTGACCGCTCCCCGCTACCGTGAGGACATTGAGATCGGTGAGCCCGATCTGGCCGAAGAGGTCATCCGTGAATACGGCTACGAGCACATCGTGCCCACCTTCCTGCAGGACTCCAGCGTGACCAACGGCGGCCTGAATCCCGCCCAGCAGCGCCGTGCCAAGCTCAAGCGCACCCTGTGCGGTCAGGGCTACTACGAGATCTCCACTCTGGCCTTCTATGCAGACGCCGATCTGGACGCACTGCATCTGGCCGAGGACGCCCCCGAGCGCCGGGTGATCCGTCTGCTCAACCCCATCACCTCCAACCTGACCATCATGCGGCCCCTGCTGGCCCCCTCCATGCTGAACACCGTGGTGGAGAACCTGAAGAAGGGCAACAACGCCGGCCGGCTGTTTGAGCTGTCCAACGTGTATGCCCCTAGGGAGCTGCCCGTGACCCAGCTGCCGGACGAGATCCCCCACCTGGGCTTCGCAGCCTTCGGCGACGAGGAGGATTTCTTCACCGTGAAGGGCACCATGGAAGCTCTGGCCGAGGCCTTCGGCGTTCGTTTCGACTACGAGCGCGCCGAGGACGTGCCTTACCTGCACCCCGGTATCTCCGCCTACATCCTGTGTGGTGGCAAACGGGTTGGCGTGTTCGGCAAGCTGGCCAATCAGGTAACCGGCGAGCTGAAGCTTCCCAAGGACAGCAAGGCCAACCACAAGATCTTCCTGGGTGAGATTGACTACAACGCCCTGTGCGCTCTGCTGCCCGAGGGCATGCGCTACCAGCCCATTTCCGAGTTTGCCACCGTGACCCGTGACCTGGCTCTGGTGGTGGAAGAGGGCATGGCCTGCGGCACTCTGGTGGATGCCATCCGTTCTGCCTGCAAGCAGGTGGGCGACGTGGAGCTGTTCGACGTGTACCGCAGCGAGCAGATTGGCGAGGGCAAGAAGAGCATGGCCTTCAAGATCTTCTTTGTTCCCACCGACAAGGCCCTCACCCCCAAGGATGTGGACCGCTTCATGAACAAGATTCTGGGCAACCTGAAGCACAAGCTGAACATCGACATGCGCTGATTGTTCCCTTTGTTCCACCGGTTTGAATCCGGCAGCTTCGCACTGTTTTCGGTGCGAAGCTGCTTTTTGTTTGTGCATTCCCCAAAACCGCTCAAACATGCGTTGCAGCCGTACCGGCCGGCGGCTGCAAGTGCTGCGAACGGTTTTTATCCCAAAGAGAAAGAAGATCCTATTTTTGAAAAAGCAGGTTTTGTATCGCATTTTCTTTTATGTTCTGGGCCTTCTGATTCTGGCCCTGGGGCTGACCCTGAACACCAAGGCCGGCCTTGGTGTTTCCCCCATCATCTCGGTTTCTTACAGCGTGTCCCAGATTTTTACGCCCAACTTCGGCGACACCACCATGTTCCTCTACTGCGTGTTTGTGCTGGTTCAGCTGATTCTGCACGCCATTCAATGGAAGCAGCATCCGGAGACCGACCAGCGGCTGGTGCTGCTGATGGATGTTCTACAGATTCCCCTCAGCCTTGTTTTTACCCGTTTTCTGAATCTGTTCGGGGCCTTTTTCCCGGATCTTTCCGCCGGGGCGGCGGGCTGGTCAGACCGGTTTCCCCTTCGCCTTGTGGTGCTGCTGCTGGCGATTCTGTTCACCGGCGTGGGCGCGGCCATGTCGCTTTCCATGCGGATTGTGCCCAACCCGGGCGACGGCATTGTGCAGACCCTCTCGGACTGCGTGCACCGGAGCGTCGGCTTCACCAAAAACTGTTTTGACCTTTGCAACATCACCCTCACCATCCTGTTGGGGCTGCTTCTCACCGGCCATCTGGTGGGCGTGGGGCTGGGCACGGTGCTGGCGGTGATCGGCGTGGGCCGTGTCATCGCCCTGTTTCAGCACCTTGCGGGCCGAAAGATTGCCCTTCTCTCCGGCATGGCCGCCTGAGCCTGTTCGTCATGCCACTGCATCATAAAAAAAGCGCCTGCCCGGATTATATTTGCCGGACAGGCGTTTTGGTATAATATTACCGGGTTCATTCACTCTTGTGCTTGGAGCCACACGGTCACTCCAAGATCTCCGCGGAAAAGCCGCCTTTGTGCCGGTCAGCGGTGAAGCGCACCACCACATCTCCGGGCACCTCCACATCAAAGGCTGAGGTTGTGAGGTCTTCCTGTTCAAACAGAATTTCTCCATCGGCGCTTTCGATCTGGAGCGCGCAGCTGCCCGCATCGGTCTGCACCGTTACATGAAGCGTAGCGGGCTGCGTGGTTGGGTGCAAGGTTCGCTGCTGCCAGCCATCCCATAAAACATAATCCGCCGACCAACTTTGGGCACTGCTTTTTTCCCAATAGCCGATTTGCAGATTCGCGGAAGATTTCTGAACTCCAATGCCCAGAGCCCCCATCACCTGAAGAAGCAAAACGATCCCCACCAGGATAAGAACCGCCATTTTAAAATTCATTTGTTTTCGCATTCTCTTCCCTCCTGCTTCCGAAACCCGGCCGCCTGTTTGCTCGCAGCAGTCACTTTTATTATAAAAGTCGCCCCGGTTTTTTACAATCCGCAGGCTACCGTCCGCCACCGCTGGTTCTACTGGAAGGCGCTGGAAATCATCATCCAATTGTAGTGCACTATGGATAGCAATACGCCGCTGGAATACTCCGGCAAGTCCACAAACAGTTCCTGCGTTTTCCTTCCGGCCAAAAAAGTGCGCAGGATGGTCAAGAACGTTGGGGTGGGCCATCCCACTTTTGACAAAAGGTATTGACTCCTGCGCCCTGTTGGTTCCTGTGCTTCTTTTTCTATTGAGGTGATTTTCATGAAAAAACGTTCTATCCTTCTGGCTGCAGTTCTGGCCCTGATGCTGGCCGCCTGCTCGGCCCCGGCTTCCAGCACCCTCGCTTCCCGTGCACCGGCTTCTGCCCCGGAATCCTCCAGCGCATCCTCCTCCGCGGCCTCCGCACCTGCATCCTCCGGTGAAGCAACTTCCTCGCCGGAATCCTCCAGTGTCATCCACTTTGATAATTTCTATGTTGCCGAGGCCGACTCTTCCGCCTCGGATTTGGCGGACGCATCTGTCTCCGCGCCGGAACTCGTAACCCCGGATTCCGGCGCCTTCCAGCGTTTTGAAGATGGGCTTGCCGCTCTTGGAATTTCCTATTCCGAGCGTGTCACCATGGATGCAACATACATCGGCGGCGAAGCCGGATACAAATACCAGTGCGATGACTATAAGATCGAGCTGTACCAGTTTGACCCGGAGTCCGACGCATACAAAAAGGCGGAATCCGAAGGTATCGTGACGCTGGAGGGCTTCGGCGATTTTTCGGTCCTCGCCCACGACGGCCTGGTCCTGCTGAACAACGGCTCGCTTCCTCAGGAGGTCATTGATCTGTTCAACTCCTTATAAAACAATCGGAATAGGCCTGGCCGAGTTGCTTTTCCTCCGGGGCCGCGCTAAACCGCTTGCCCAAAACCGGCAACTGTGCTATGCTTAGATCAAATCATAAAGAAAGGGAAAGGTACAGCCGGAATGCGCATTCGCTGAAGATTTCACACAAACAGTATTCTGAACTGCAGAAGGGGTCTTGAACCCTTTGTTTGTGCTGGAACCGGGCGGATGTTGCTGGGCCTTTCCATGTGTTTCGGGGATGGTCTGGAAATATGCGGCATCGCGTATTTCCAGGCTTTTTTGCGCCCAAATCGCCCTCCAGCGCCTTCTGCAAGGCCGGAGAGGTATTTTTATGTCCAAAATTTTGTTGTCTGCAAGCCACATCGTCCAGTATTTTGGGGAACGGAAAATTCTGGAATTTGAAAAACTCCATGTATATGAAGGCGACCGAATCGGCATCGTGGGGGCCAACGGTGCAGGCAAAACCACGCTTCTGAACATCCTGTCCGGGGAATTGATTCCGGACGAGGGAACCGTGATCCGCAAGGTACCGGTGAGCTATTTCCGGCAGTTTCGAAAACAGGTGGAACGGGCAGACCCGCAAAAATGTCGTGAACTGGGGCTTTCGGGAAAGCTTTCCCGGGAACACTTGAGCGGCGGCGAGATGACCCGTCTGGGTCTGGCAGCCATGAAGAAGGATTCGCTTTTAACCTTTGCGGATGAGCCCACCGCAAATCTGGATGCGGAGGGGGTGGAGCTCTGCTGCCGGATGCTGGAGCAGTGCCCCACCCTGTTGCTCATCAGCCACGATCGGGCCGTCCTGAACCGGCTGTGTACCCGCATCATTGAGGTAAAGGACGGGCAGCTTCATTTTTACACGGGTAATTTCACCGCTTATCGCAGGCAGCGGGATGAAGCCTTCCGGCGGCAGGAATTTGAGTATCAGCAGTACCGCTGCGAAAAAGCCCGACTGGAACAGGCGGCTCGCCAGCGGAGCCAGGCCAGCCAAAGTGTTCGAAAAGCCCCCAGCCGGATGGGCAATTCCGAAGCACGGCTCCACAAACGGGCGGCGGGCGAAAAAATGGAAAAGCTGGACAGCACCCGGAAAACACTTTTATCCCGTCTGGAACAGCTGGAAGTAAAAGAAAAACCGCAGGAAAATCCCACGGTTCGAATCGATTTTTCTCTCACAGACGCGCCCGCCAACCGGGAAATCGTCACCGGCAGCCACATCACATTCCGCTATGGAGATGTTCTGATTTTTGAAAACGCCTCCTTCTCCCTGCCAAAGGGAAGCAAAACTGCCCTGATCGGGCCCAACGGAGCAGGAAAAACCACCCTCATGGAGCTGATTGTGTCTGGTGCGCCGGGAATCCATCTGGTTCCCAAAGCCAAAATCGGATACTTCAGGCAAAGTCTGGATGCTCTGGACCCGGACAAAACAGTTTTGGAGAATGTGATGGAAAACTCCGTTCAGAGCGAGGGCACCATGCGTGGAATTCTGGCAAGGCTTTTGATCCGCCGGGAGGATGTGTTCAAAAAAGCTGGTGTCTTAAGCGGCGGCGAACGGGTCAAGCTGGCCTTTGCCAGGCTGTTTGGCTCCCCTGCCAACCTGCTTTTGCTGGACGAGCCCACGAACTTTCTGGATATGCCCGCCATTGAGGCGCTGCAGAAAATGGTGCAGGACTATGAAGGAACCGTTCTGTTCGTCTCCCATGACCGGGCTTTTTCCGATGCCTGTGCCACCCGGATTCTGCGGATTGAAAACAGAAAGCTCCTTGCTTTTGAGGGTAACCTTACCGCCTGGGAGAAAAAACAGATCGAAACAAAATCGGAAAAGAAAATCGACAAGGCTCTGCTGGAGCTGCGGCTGGCCGAGGTGATTTCGCGGCTGTCGCTTCCAGGCTGTGAGAACAGGGAAGAACTGGAAAAGGAGTTCGCGCGGCTGATTGCGCAGAAAAGGGCGCTGTAAAGGCAGCGACAAACTTTCACACAGGCACCAACGGCAAGTGAAAAGTGAAAAGTGAAGAGTGAAAAAGGAAAAAGCCCGAATGCTGTTGCATTCGGGCTTTTTATGGTGGAGATGGCGGGAATCGAACCCGCGTCCGAAAAGAAGTCCACGAGAGTATCTCCGGGTGCAGTTTGTCTACAACATTTCCTTTGTGCCAGGCCGGCAAACAGGCCGACACATTGGTAGCTTCATGAGTTCATGGCCGCCCGCAAAGCTTAAGGCTGCTCACGTTCAGTACCTAATCGATGCCCTGGCCCTGTTCGGTACTAAGACAGGCAGGACAGCCGCCTATAATTAGGCAGCGACAGCTAATTTATTGTTGTTAGCTATTTTTTCGGAGACGTTTAAAGTGTGGCCCCCATCCACTACCCGCTGCTCGCGCTTTCCTCTCCCCGTCGAAACCTTTACATCCCCATAAAAGGGCGGAAATTCCGCCCGGAAAGCGAATCTGCGCTTTTTGAATCTGCGGCCTTACCGCCGCTGTGTTTTCATGGCCCGGTCAATGTCCCGCTGGGCGGCACGCTGAGCCGCGGTGGCCCGCTTGTCGTACAGCTTTTTGCCCTTGCACAGGCCAAGCTCCAGCTTTACCCTGCCATGCTTGAAATAAAGCGAAAGCGGAATCAGGGTATAGCCCTGCAATTTGATCTCCTGCGCCAGCTTGCGGATCTCGTTTTTATGAGCCAGCAGCCGCCGGGGCCGCAACGGGTCCCGATTGAAGATATTGCCCTTTTCATAGGGGCTGATGTGCATTCCGTACACGATCAGCTGCCCGTTCTCCACATCCACCCAAGAGTCCTTCATGTTCACCTGGCCCATGCGGAGACTTTTCACCTCGGTGCCCACCAGCTCAATGCCTGTTTCCAGGCTTTCCATGACGAAATACTCGTGCCGTGCCTGCCGGTTGGCGGCGATCTGTTTGGTTTTCACCTGCTCGGGCATTTCGTCACCTCCTCCGGTGTGCGCCCCCAGCTTCTGTTTACAAAGTATAACCCGCTGCGGCCGGCTTTGTCAAGCCACTCACAGCTCGCCCCGGCCGCTGAGCGCCTTGTACAGGGTGGTCTCGTCGGCGTATTCCAGGCTGGAGCCCACCGGCAGGCCGTAGGCCAGGCGGGTGGTCTTGATGCCCAGGGGCTTGATGAGCTTTGCCAGATACATGGCGGTGGCTTCGCCCTCCACGGTGGGGTTGGTGGCCATGATGACCTCCTTCACCTCGCCGTCGTGCAGGCGGGCCAGCAGCTCCTTCACGCAGAGCTGATCGGCGCCGATGCCATCCATGGGCGAGATCAGGCCGTGCAGCACATGGTACAATCCATTATACTCCCGGGTGCGCTCGAAGGCTGTCACATCCCGGGGGCTTTCCACCACGCAAATCACCGAATGATCCCGCTTGGGCGAGGAACAGACCTTGCACAGGTCGTTCTCGGTGTAATCCTGGCAGACCTTGCACCGGTGCAGCTTGGTGTGCGCCTCCTCAATGGCCCGGGCCAGCTCCGCCGCCTCGGCGGCGGGCATGCTCAGCACCTGATAGGCCATGCGGGTAGCGCCTTTGCGCCCGATGCCGGGGAATTTGGAAAACTGTTCCACCAGCCGCTCCAGCGGCGCGGCGTTGTATCCCATGCTGATCGCTCCTTACAGGCCGGGGAAGTTGGCGTTGCCGGTCAGCTCCTGCATGGCCTTGTCGGAGTCAGCGTCCACCACGCGAACGGCCTCGTTCACAGCAGCGGCCACCATATCCTCCAGCATCTCGATGTCGTCCTTGTCCACGATTTCAGGATTGATCTTGATGGAGGTGATCTCGTGCTTGCCGGTCATGGTGATCTGAACCATGCCGCCGCCAGCGGAAGCCTGGTACTCGGTGTTCTCCAGCTCCTCCTGCTTGGCCTTCATCTCTTCCTGCATCTTCTGGGCCTGGCGCATCAGGGCGTTCACGTCGGGCTTGCCAAAGCCCTGGGGCAGTCTTGCTTTCATGGTTGTTCTCTCCTTAGCTTATTTGTCATTGTAGACCACGTCGACCCCTTGGGCCGCGAGTTCTTTTAAAGTATCTTCCACCGTGTGAGACACGCCGTTTGCCTTGGACTTGTCCACATAGGGGCCAATGCCGCAGCGCACACCGGTCACCTCCTGGATGATCTGCTTCAGGATCTCCTGGGATTCCTTGTTCACACGGATGAAGTCACGGAAGGTTGGCCCGCCTTCGATCAGCACCCGTCGGCCGTCGTACACGGCGCGGGACTTGTGAAGGTGGGAATAGAGCTGCCGGTCCCGGGTTTCCAGAATGGCAACCACCTGGGGCCATGGCTCAAAGGGCTGGGGCGGCTCGCCCTTGGCGGGGGCCGCAAGGCTCTGCCGTTTGGGCTGGGCCTGCTGCACCGGGGGCGGCACCTCCTTTTGCTGGATGGGCTCCGCCTCCCAGGGCAAAGGCTCCGTCTGCTGGGCCGCCGCGATGGGCGCCTCCGCCGGCTTTGCCATCTCCCGGGCCTCCTGTGCGCTCACAGGGGGCGTTTCCAGCTCCCAGGGAGGAAGATCCTGACTCTGGGCCGGAACGCTCTGCCGGGCGCTGTTCTGGGCGGTTTGCGGCTGTGCTGCGGGCTCGGTCTGCTGGCGCACCGCGAAGGGTGCGGGATCGGCGGCAGCGAAGGGCGCCGCCGCAAAGGGGGCCGCGCTCTGCTGGCCAAAGGCCGGGGCCTGCTGGGCCGGAACACTCTGCACCGGCGCCGTCTGAACCGGCTGCTGGGCAGCCTGCGGCGTTTCGGTCAATGCGAAGAGGGCCAGCTCCAGCTCGATGCGCTGGTCGGTGCCGCGGCCCATCTTTTCCAGTGCGGAGCCCAGCAGGCGGATGGCCCGCACACTCTCGCCCTGTCGGATGCCCTCGGCAGTTTGCAGATACCGGGCTTCCTCCTCCGGGGCCACCCCGCTGAGCAGGGCCTTGCCGCCGGGAAGAGCAGCCAGCATCAGGTTGCGGTAATGGCTGATCAGCTCCTCGCACAGGCGCTTCATGTCCACCGACTGCTGGCGCAGTTGAGCCACCTCGGCCAGCGCTTCAGTTGCATTTTTATTGTGCAGCGCGTTGCTGATCCGGAACAGGTAGCTGCGGTCGGTCACACCGGCCATCCGCCGCACCAGCTCCTCGTCAATCTGAGTGGACACGCCCGCGCAGGTATCCAGAATGGACAGCGCGTCACGCAGTGCGCCGTCCGCCAGACGGGCGATCAGCGCCGCCGCGCCCTCGGTCAGCTCCAGCTGCTCCTGGGCGGCCACATAGCTCACCCGGGCGGCGATGTCCTCCGGCTTGATGCGGCCGAAGTCGTACCGCTGACAGCGGGACAGAATGGTGGCCGGCACCTTGTGAATCTCGGTGGTGGCCAGAATGAAGATCACATGACTGGGCGGCTCCTCCATGATTTTCAGCAGCGCATTGAACGCCGCAATGGAGAGCATGTGCACCTCGTCGATGATATATACCTTATAGGCACAGGCGCTGGGGGTATAGGCGGTCTCGTCCCGCAGGTCGCGGATGTTGTCCACGCCGTTGTTGGAGGCGGCGTCGATCTCCACCACGTCCAGAATGGAACCGTCGTCAATGCCCTTGCAGATCTGGCAGACGCCGCAGGGATCCGGGCTGGTTTTGTCCTGGCAGTTTACTGCCTTGGCAAAAATCTTGGCGCAGGTGGTCTTGCCGGTGCCCCGGGTACCGGTGAACAGATAGGCATGGCCCACACGGCCGGTGGCGATCTGGTTTTTCAGGGCCGCCACGATGCCCTGCTGGCCCACCACGTCCTCGAAGGTGCGGGGCCGCCATTTGCGGTAAAGCGCCCGATACATCCTGCCGTGCCCTCCTTTCTGCCGGTACAAAAAACGGACAGGCCCGCAAGCGCCAATGCGCCTGCCTTTGCGCTGCTTGGCATACGGATGCAGGCTGCCTGCGGCGCACAGGGCAGACCACTTAATGCTGCTCGGTTCCCCGCCTGACATGGTTCATGGGGCCCCATCGCACAGGGCCCGCATCCGTATGCCGAACAGCGCACCGTTTTGGCTCTGTCCGAACAGTGCTATTATATAATAAAACCACCACAAATGCAAGAGATTTTCTGTTGCATTTTCCCCTTGCCCTTTTGCGTGAATTCCGTTATAATATTCGGCGGCCATTTTCTATGATGCTTTTTTTCATTTATAATGTAATAAAAGGAGTACTTCATGAACCAGACCTCATTTGCCCTGAAGGGCAATATCTTCTTCACCCCTGCTCCCGGCCAGCTGGCCATCTACCCGGAAAGCTATCTGGTATGCGTGGATCAGAAGGTGGCGGGCGTATTCGCCCAGCTGCCCGAACAGTATAAGGATCTGCCGGTGGAGGACCACAGCGGCAAGCTGATTCTGCCCGGTCTGGTGGACCTGCATGTGCACGCCAGCCAGTACGCCTACCGGGGCCTGGGCATGGACATGGAGCTGCTGCAGTGGCTGGAAGCCAACGCCTTCCCCGAGGAGAGCAAGTTTGCCGATCTGGAATACGCGGAAAAGGCCTACGGCATCTTCACCCGGCAGCTGCTGCACAGCGCCACCACCCGTGCCTGCATCTTTGCCACCATTCACCGCCCCGCCACCCTGAAGCTGATGGAGCTGCTGGAAAAGGCCGGCCTGTGCTGCTATGTGGGCAAGGTAAACATGGACCGCAACAGCCCGGACATTCTGCGGGAAACCTGCGAGGAATCCCTGGCGGAAACCCGCCAGTGGCTGCTGGACAGCGCTGTTTTTACCAAGAGCAAGCCCATGCTCACTCCCCGCTTCACCCCCAGCTGCACCGACGAGCTGATGGCCGGTCTGGGCGAGCTGCAGAAGGAGTTCGGCGTGCCCATGCAGTCGCACCTGTCGGAAAACCTTTCCGAGATCAAGTGGGTGAGCGAGCTGTGCCCCGGCACCCGCTTCTACGGTGAAGCCTACGAGCAGTTCGGCCTGTTCGGCGGCGAGTGCCCCACTGTGATGGCCCACTGCGTGTGGAGCGGCGCGGAAGAGCGTGCCCGCATGAAGGAGAACGGTGTATTCATCGCCCACTGCCCCCAGTCCAACATGAACGTTTCCTCCGGTATCGCTCCCATCAAGAGCTACCTGCTGGAGGGCCAGAAGGTAGGCCTGGGCAGCGACGTGGCCGGCGGCGCACACCTGTCCATCTTCCGGGCCATGACCGACGCCATCCAGTGCTCCAAGCTGCGCTGGCGGCTGGTAGACCAGAACACCCCTGCCCTGACCATGCCGGAGGTGCTGTATCTGGCCACCAAGGGCGGCGGCGCCTTCTTCGGCAAGGTGGGCAGCTTCGAGCCCGGCTATGAGTTCGACGCCATCGTGATGGACGATTCCAACCTGCCCACTACCCGGCTGTGCAGCCTGCCCGAGCGGCTGGAGCGGATGATCTATCTGGGCGACGGCGCTCCCTGTGCCAAGTATGTGCAGGGCCAGCGGCTGTTCTGATTTTTCGATATGCAAACGCCGAGGGCGGCGCCGGAAGCAAAACCGGCGCCGCCCTCTGGCATTTTCGTTATGGAGGGTTATGTGGAAAACAGCAGCTTCCCCGCCCGCCGCAGTGCGGCATCCCCAAAGGCGGTGCGCTGTCTTTCTGAGGTTAGCATAAGCTAACTCTGTGAAACCATCATACACTTTTTCCCCGTTTTCGTCCATCAAATCCTTGCACCGGATTTTTCCATCCTTGGCCCGCTGCCTGCCTTTTCGTACCTGCTCGGAGTGCACAGAGTGCGCAGCTTTCTGCTTTCGCAAAAAATGAAAATTTTTTCAAATTAGGTATTGACGATCAATGGAAGTCCTGCTATAATAAACAAGCGGTCGCAAAACGGCCGCAAACATCTGGGGGTATAGCTCAGCTGGGAGAGCGCTTGAATGGCATTCAAGAGGTCAGCGGTTCGATCCCGCTTATCTCCACCAAAAACCTCGTTCCTTTGGGAACGGGGTTTTCTTTTTGCCTGTGTGAAAGATCGTGTTCGTGCGCTTGCGCCTCTTTTCTCTTCCAATCATCAATCCCTTCTTCGGGCCATGATCGGCGCATTCCCTGATCTTATTTCCGGGAATGCACTATGCTCCATTTCGCCTGCTCAAAATTTTATCGAATTTTTTGTATTTTTCTGTTGACACGTCATGTATTTCCTGCTATAATAATCGAGCGGTCGCAAGACGGCCACAGATATATGGGGGTATAGCTCAGCTGGGAGAGCGCTTGAATGGCATTCAAGAGGTCAGCGGTTTGATCCCGCTTATCTCCACCAAAAAACCTCGTTCCTTTGGGAACGGGGTTTTCTTTTGCTTAATTTTCTTCCGACAGAAAAGCCCCCCGGCCTGATGGTCGGGGGGCTTCGTTTTGGGCTATGATGCGTTTTTGCCCTGCTGAGGATCCGCCTTTACAGGTGAACCCACTGCACATATTCTTTGGTGGCATTCTCTGCCTGCTGGGCCAGCTGATCCAGCGGCTGATCCAGCGCGAATGCGATTTCCGCAAAGGCAGAAAGGTTCAGCCCTGCCACGGTTTCCTGAGAAGCATTTTCCACCGATAGCTTGATGCACTCGTTGAAAGGCGTGCCGCCCACCATATCGCAGCAGAACAGGATCGGTTGCCCGCCACATTGCCCGATGGCATTCTGCAACTTCTGGCGCAGTATATCGGCAGAATCCTCCGGTTCAAAGTCGATAAAATACATTCCGGGCGTTTCACCGTAAATCATGCTCAAGCTGCGCTGAACCGATGTGCCGTAAATTCCGTGCCCGACAACAATCAAATTACACATTCCTGTTATCCTTCCTCATGCTGAATACAGCGTCTTACGTAACCATGTTCCCGCTGAAGCGTCTCCTCGGCCTCTGTGCGCGGCATTCCGGTCATTCTCATCACAATTGCTGTTTTAATGGAATTTCCCGCATCCTGCAGCGCCTGCTCCGCGTCCTGCTCCTCGCAATGAGTGGTGGCCATTACGATTCGTCTGGCCCGGTTTCTCAGCTTTTCATTTGTGGCCTTCATATCCACCATATAATTTCCAAACACTTTGCCCACACCCACCATGGATGTGGTGGAGATCATGTTCAGAATCAGTTTCTGGCAGGTGCCCGCCTTCAGGCGTGTGGAGCCGGTCAGTACCTCCGGCCCCGCATCCACTTCAATGGCCACATCCGCAAACTGCGAAATGGCCGCGTTTCTGTTGCAGGCAAGGCTGATGCAGCCCGCACCCACGCTGCGTGCCTTTTTCAGTGCGCCGATGCAGTAGGGTGTGCGGCCTGATGCCGCGATGGACAACACCACATCGCTGGATTTGAGATTCACCTGCTCCAGATCCTGCGCCGCCAGCTCCTGCGAATCTTCCGCGCCCTCTCTGGCTTTTACAAAGGCGCTTTCTCCGCCTGCCATAACGGCGGTCACTTCATCGGTTGTGGAGAAGGTTGGGCTGCACTCCACGGCATCCATCACACCAAGACGTCCGCTGGTGCCCGCGCCGATATAAATCAGTCGTCCGCCCGCCTGAATGGCTGCGACCACCATCTCCACTGCCCGTTCAATGGCAGGGATGGCTTCCCGCACAGCGCGTACCGCATTCTGATCTTCGTCATTCATCAGCATAAGCAGATCCCGGACGGCCATCTGATCCATATTCGCTGATCTTGGATTGGGGGTTTCGGTACTCAGAGCTGCCAAACATTCGTCAGTCATCGCTACACATCTCCCTCCTTGCGTTCATTTTCCTTTTGCATATAGGTTTTCTGGGCCTGCAGCACATGCTCGTCAAAGTGGCGGTTGATGTAAGCGGTATACAGAATGTCCACCACATTCAGCTGCGAAATTCGGGAGGACATTGCCCCACTGCGCACAAGCACCTCCGATGCAGCCACATAAAGATTGTAGTCCGCCAAACGAACCAGGCTGGAATCCGCAAACCGTGTGATGGCAATCAGCGGCGCGCCCTTCCGTTTGGCTTCGTTTGCACATTCCAGGATCTCCTTGGTCATTCCGGAATAGCTGATGGCAATGGCCACATCCTGCTCGGTCAGATTCTTGGCATACAACAATTGCATGTGCCAGTCATCCGCCACGAGGCACGTTTTGTTCACCCGCAAAAATTTCTGGCAGGCATCCCGCGCCACCAGCAGCGAGGAGCCCAATCCAAACAGCGCAATGTTGGTGCAATCCTCCAGAAGATCCACGCACTGGCAGATGGTTGCTTCGTCCAGCAGCTTCCCTGTGGTTTCCAGCGAATCGATATTCTTGTAGGTTACCTTGGCAATGATCTGCTCCAGACTGTCGTCCCGCTGGATGTCCGCCTGGATCTGCTCCTCTTTTTTCTGTTTTGCGGAAAGATCCCGAATCAGCGCCTGCTGCATGGCCTTGTAGCCGGAAAACCCGATCTTTTTACAAAGCCTGACCACTGTGGCCGGCGAGGAAAAAGCCGCCTCAGCAAGCTGGTGGGAATTGTATTCCAGAATTTTTTCCGGAGCTTTCAGCACAAGCTGAACGATCCCCCGCTCTGCACTGCTTGCATGGGGTTCATATTCCCGGAATCGCACGATCACATTCTTCATGAAACATCACCTTGCCGTCATGTGTATCGGCATCAGCCAGATCAGGTGTATACGCCGAACAGATAGCCAATACCGGTCACGGCCAGCGCCAGAACCAGAATCACGCCCATCAGTTTCAGGGGAGACCACTTTTTCTTGGCATACAGATAATAAACCCCCAGGGTCAACAGCAGCGGCAGCAGATGGGGGAAGATGCCGTTCAGCATGTCGTCCGCATTGAAGAGCACAACGCCCTCCAATATCTCGCCGGTGCTTGCATCAAAAACATCCTTCACAATCTGAATGGGCAGAGGGAAGCTCACATAGGAAGCGGTAAGCGCGCCAGTCACAATCAGGCCAAGAATCGTCATGGCATTGGTCAGCTGATCCAGCCTGCCGCTGCTCATCATCGACTGCATGCCGGTGAGCCCGGAGCGATACCCCAGCCGGAACAGCCACCAGCTCAGCAGGAAGGTGCCGATGGGATAAACAATCATGTACAGAACTGCGCCCATCCAGGAAATCGCCTGATTCGCCTGGGAAATGGACATGCAGATGGTAAGCAGGATGGGAATGATGGTGGCAACCCACAGGGAATCACCGATGGCGGACGTGGGGCCGATCAGCGCCACCTTCACCGAATCGATCACCTCCGAGGTGCACTGCTTGTTCGCCTTGGATTCCTCCAGACCACAGACAATGCCGTTGCAGATGGAGCCCACCTGCGCCTCGGTATTGAACAGGGTGATGTTGCGCTGCAATGCTTCTGCCTTTTCTTCTTTGGTATCATACAACTCGTCGATCACCGGGGACATTGCATGCCCGAAGGCCATACCAAGCATGGATTCTGCCTGCTGGGAACAGCCGTTGAAGAAAAACCAGGTGAGAAACGATTTCTTCAGCGTTTTCGGGCTGATTTTTTTCGTGACTTCACTCATGATTTGATGCCCTCCCTATTCTCCGTGTTGGAAAACCCGTAAAAATAAAGAACTGCGATGATCACGCCGATGACTGCAACCGCCATCATGCTCAGTTCAAAGTAGGTAACCAGAATAAAACCAGCCAGGAAAATCACAATCTGATACTGCTTTTTCCACAGGAAGGAAAGGATGATTCCCATACCAAGAGCAGCCATCATACCGCCAAAAATACCCAGTGCGGTGGTAACCCAGCCCGGGATCAGCGAGGCGAAATCTGCCTGCTGGCTGGCCGCGGTCATGGAAGTAAGAACAATCAGAGCAGGTACAACCCTGCAAAGGAAACCAATGGTCTGTGCCAGTGCCACATTGGGAATCCACATTTTTCTGGTTTCGCCCTGTGCCGCATACTTCTGCGCAATGCGGTTCAACGGCAGGTTCAGTGCATAGGAAACGTTCCACATCAGCTGGCCAACCAGACCACCAATGCCCGCAAAGATAACTGCCATGCCGATCAGCTCCGTGGAATCCAGCCCCTTGCCGAACACCAGTGCACCGGCCGTTCCGATGTAGGTGGCGTAGGAAAGATCCCATGCGACCGCACCGCCGGGAGTCACGTTGCCCATATACATGATCTGCAGGGCAATACCCACAATCATGGCACTCTGCACGTCCTGCATGATCAGACCTACAATGAACGCCGCAACCAGCGGGCGCCCCAGGGTATACCAGCCGATGGTATTGCCCACAATCGAACCAATGGAACCCAGATAAATAAACAGTGCAATCAGAATAATTTGTAGCGTCGTCATGTTCTTTCCTCCTCTGGATCAAAGTGATTTGACAAAGGAATCCCATTCCGTTCTTGTGGAAGTGGGCAGCTGTTGAAACGCAATTTTAAAACCGCTGGCCGCCAGCGTATTCAGGTTCGCGACGTCCTGATCGCTCAGATAGAAAATGCCGGTTGCGCCGGTCATCTGATGGTTGGTATCCGCCCGTTTTGCAATGTTGCCCAGATAGATCTGTTCACAGCCTGCAATCTCCTGTTGAATCTCCATCAGTTTTTCCGGGAACTTGACGATGACCAGCCGGTTTCCCTGGCAGGGTGTTTGAAGCAGCTCCCGTGCCTCCTCCACCGTAACGATGTGCGTATCGTAGATTTTGGGAACGCTCATGGCCAGGATGGAGCGCAGCATCGGGTTGGAGGCGCTCACGTCATCGATTGCAATAATCTGCTTGATGCCCAACGTGGGGCACCAGGCCACAATGGTCTGGCCGTGGATCAGTCGGTCGTCCACGCGCACATAAGTCTCGCTCATTGAACCTTCCTCCTTTACCAAAGCTCATTTTCAATCAGACTTGCGTACATATAGCACACGGTTGCCCCGCTGCTTCCGGATTCGATCTGTCGGATCTGCAAATTGGTGGGATAATACTTCTGATAGGGGAAATCGTTCACTCCGCCCCGGAACACAGTGTACGTGTTCAGTGCCTTATACCACTGGGCCACCTCTTCCTCGGTAAGCACAAAGTACGCCTGGGGAATGAAGCCCACCAGATCCTCAAAGGTCTCACCGTAAACCAGTCGAATCCGGCTGTCCTTCTGCCGCAGGCGTTTGACCGCCGTGACCACGGCATCGTGGGTATTGATATGCCGCGGATGCATGGATCCCCGCCAGTGGGTGATCACAAGATCCACCTTTTCTTCCACAAAGTACTGTTCCAGCCGGTCTGCAAAATCATTCAGACTGGGCATATTACTGGATACATAACCCAACCAGATGGTATCTGCCCCCAATTCGGCAGCCGCCTTCCGGTTCTGAACCAGAAGCTCCTTCAGGTATGCGTCCTTCTCCTCCTGGGTGGCATTGGGATCTTCCAGCCGACCCTGCGTCACATGAATGCAGGTGCAGTGTGCGCCCTGCTTTGCATATTTCAGCAGCAGCGGGCCGCCCAGAAGTTCTGCGTCAAGGGAATGCGCACCAATGGACACCACACGTTTGATTTCGCTCACCACTCTTCACCGCCTTATTCACTCGATTTCTTTTTTGTAGGTAACAAATTCGCGAAATACCCGCAAGCCCTGGCGTTCATAGTATCTGCGTCCCGGGTCGTCGGTCGTGACAAAATACATGTGATAAACGCCCTTCTTACACATTTCATAGCACTGAACATCCAGCAGGATGGTGCCAAGGCCCTCGTTGCGCTGGGCAGCTGCAATTCCGATGGGGCCAAAACGCATGGGATTGCCATCAATTGCCCGCATGCAGAAGCCGCAGATCCGCCCATCCGGAGCAAGCACCAGCTGAATCAGATCCTCCGCCTGATTGTTCTGCATGGCAATCAGTGCGTTCCGTTTCCATCCACCGCCAAATTCCACCTTCAGAAATTCCAGCAGCTCCAGCGTATAGGAATAATCAAAGCCCACAAAGCGGAACCCTTTCGCCTCGGCAGATGCCTTGCGTTCCAGTATATTCTCCGGAATCTGATAGCCATGAAGATCCTTTTCCATGGAGTAGTGCTTTTCCAGCGGCTGGTAGCCGTGCTTTTCAAAGAAATGCACCGCCTGAGGATAGTTTCCGGGATCAACGCCCCAGAAAAAGTAGTTGGGCGAATATGCTCCCAGCGTAATGTTTTTACATCCCAACTCTCTGAGTGCCGTTTCGCACCGTTCCAGAAGCTGACCTCCGATGCCCTGCCGCCAGTAAGCCCGATCCACAAAGAGCACATTGATCCAGCCCCGCTCCGGTTCCAGCCCCCGCTCCAGATAAGGGAACTTCCGCTTTGTGGCAAACACAAACCCGACAACCGTTTCCCCGTCCAGGGCCACCCAGCTCAGGCTCGGATCGAAGTTCTCATCCAGAATCGCCTGCCGGCGGAATTTGCGGACGTCAATGGCGTCAAAGACACAGCTTCGATTCCAAAGATCAACTACCTGCGCCTCATCGCTCTGCGTGTAGTTGCGAATATCCATTAAAATGCTCCTTTCTGACCGTTCTCTGTTTATGGCTTTATTATACGTTTTAAAAAAACGTAGTCAAGATATTCAAAGAATCATGAAATGTTGTTTCAGAATATGGCGTAAACACACTATTTTTTTACTTTTCAGGAAACAAATCTGTGAAATCTGATCATTTCTGCTATCGTAACACTCCGATTCCTTCTGTTTTCTCTTTCCTGTGTTTCGGAGGCTCCTCTCCCTGATGTATGCTGTTTTCCAAAATAAAAATACCCCCTGTTCCAAGTGAACAGGGGGTATTTTTATTGCTGCAAATGCAATCTCTTACTTAACGATCTCGCCCTCGTTGGCGCCCAGGCAGGCATTGGACTCGTCGGTATCGATGTGCATGGCGGTGGCGAACTTCTCGCTCACACGAATCACAACGTCGTCGAATACCAGCTTACGGCCTTCCTTGCCGCAGGCTACCTTTACGATCTCCTTGTCCTGTACGCCCAGCTTCTCGGCGTCCTCAGGAGTCACATGGATGTGACGCTTGGCAACGATCACGCCTTCCTTCAGCTCAACCTCGCCGCAGGGGCCAACCAGCTTGCAGGCGCCGGAACCGGCGATGTCGCCGGACTCACGAACGGGAGCGGCAATGCCGATGGAACGGGCATCGGAAGCGGACAGCTCCACCTGATCCGCATTGCGGCAGGGGCCCAGGATGGACACATTGGCCAGCTCCTTCTTGGGGCCAACAACGGTCACGCGCTGCTCGGAAGCATACTGGCCGGGCTGGCTAAGCTCCTTCTTCACGGTCAGCTCAAAGCCTTTGCCAAACAGGGTCTCCAAGGTCTCTTTGGTCACATGTACGTGACGGGCAGAAGTCTCAACTAAGAATTTCATATGTCATTTCCTCCCTTGGGTCGGATACGTTCCGGCCGCTCATATTTATTGTATCAAGCGCCAATCAAAACTTCAAGACAAAAACCGCCCATTTGTGCTATAATATTTTTATAACAAACTGCAATCAGCAAAGCGAGGTGCCGTGGATGGATTTTGAATCCCTGAAGCAGGAATGTCTGGCCTGCCGCAAATGCGGCCTGTGTGAGACCCGCCACAACGTGGTGTTCGGCATGGGCAGCCCCACTGCCGAGGTCATGTTCATCGGTGAGGGCCCCGGCCAGAATGAGGATGAACAGGGCCTGCCCTTTGTGGGCCGCAGCGGCAAGCTGCTGGATCAGTATCTGGAAGCGGTGGATCTCTCCCGGGAGAAAAACGTCTTTATCGCCAACATCGTGAAATGTCGCCCGCCCCAGAACCGGGATCCTCTGCCGGAGGAATGGGATGCCTGCCTGCCCTGGCTGCGGGAGCAGTTCCGGCTGATCCGCCCCAAAATCGTAGTCTGCCTGGGCCGCATTGCCGCCCAGCGGCTGATCCGGCCGGACTTCTCCGTGACCAAGGAACACGGTCAGTTCATCGAAAAGAACGGTGTTCTCTTCATGGCAACCCTGCACCCTGCTGCTCTGCTGCGCAATCCCAAGCAGAAGCCTATGGCCTTTGGGGACTTCGTCGCTCTGCGGGAGATGATCGGCAAGGTGTGCGATCACACCTACTGACATTCCCCTGCCCTTCTCTGTTTCTTCCGGGGAATTTCTTCTTACGGAGCTCTTCACTCCTGCGGATATTTCCTCCACCGGAACCGGGCATCTTCCGATTCCCGGTTTGACTCCGTGAAGCAGAACAGTGTTTTCCCGCTTCACAAATCAATCTGCAAACACAGCATTCTATAGCCGCGGCTTTTAGCCGGCGTGACATAAGAAAACAACACCGGAAAAGGCCCGCTTTTGCGGGATTGCAGCGTCAAATCCCCTTGACAACCACCAAGGGTGCCGGGGCGGTGCAAGCCGCGAAGAACCCGGTAGGTTCTTCGACCGGCCAGGGCGATCTGCGAAGCAGGGCGGGCGCACGATTGACGCGCCCGCAGCCCACTGCGGGTCTTTTCCTTTCACTCCCATCAAAATCAGCTCTTTTCCGGTGCTGTGCAGTTCTGCCCCAGGATTTTGGATGCAGAAAGTGCGAAAAGGGGCAGGCAAGCCTTAGTGGCTTGCCTGCCCCTTTGAACATTTTTTGCGTCAAAATCCTAAGGCAGAACCGTCGTTTTCTTATGCCACACCGGCCTTCTGCCGCGGTTTTTTTGCGCAAAAAAGCCCCCCGCTTTGCAGCGGGGGGCTTTGAAGCTCACAAAATCAGAGAATCAAAGATTACTCGTAGATCTTGGAAACAACGCCGGAACCAACGGTGCGGCCACCCTCACGGATAGCGAAACGCAGGCCTTCGTCCATGGCGATGGGGGTGATCAGCTCAACGTCCATATCAACGTTATCGCCGGGCATGCACATCTCGGTGCCTTCGGGCAGAGTGATAACGCCGGTAACGTCGGTGGTACGGAAGTAGAACTGAGGACGGTAGTTGTTGAAGAAGGGGGTGTGACGGCCGCCTTCATCCTTCTTCAGGATGTAAACGTGGCCCTGGAACTTGGTGTGAGGATGAATGCTGCCGGGCTTAGCCAGAACCTGGCCACGCTCGATGTCGGAGCGCTGAACGCCACGCAGCAGAGCACCAACGTTGTCGCCAGCCTCGGCGAAGTCCAGCAGCTTGCGGAACATCTCCAGACCGGTAACGGTGGTCTTGCTCTTCTCGTCCTTCAGACCAACGATCTCAACTTCCTCGCCAACCTTGATCTGGCCCTGCTCAACACGACCGGTAGCCACGGTGCCGCGGCCGGTGATGGTGAACACGTCCTCAACGGGCATCAGGAAGGGCTTGTCAGCCATACGATCGGGAGTGGGGATGTAGTTGTCAACAGCGTCCATCAGGTCCAGAATGCACTTGTACTCGGGAGCGTTGATGTCGGTGCTGGTGCTCTCCAGAACGGCCAGAGCGGAACCCTTGATGATGGGGGTGTCGTCGCCGGGGAAGTCGTACTCGCTCAGCAGATCGCGGATCTCCATCTCAACCAGATCCAGCAGCTCGGGGTCGTCCACCTGGTCAACCTTGTTCATGAAAACAACGATGTAGGGAACGCCAACCTGACGGGACAGCAGGATGTGCTCGCGGGTCTGAGGCATGGGGCCATCAGCGGAAGAAACCACCAGGATAGCGCCGTCCATCTGGGCAGCACCGGTGATCATGTTCTTAACGTAGTCGGCGTGGCCCGGGCAGTCCACGTGAGCGTAGTGACGGTTGTCGGTCTCGTACTCAACGTGAGAGGTGTTGATGGTGATACCACGCTCGCGCTCCTCGGGAGCCTTATCGATGTTGGCGTAATCGGTGAACTCGGCGTCGCCCTTCATCGCCAGAACCTTGGTGATAGCGGCGGTCAGAGTGGTCTTGCCGTGGTCAACGTGACCGATGGTGCCAATGTTAATATGAGGCTTGCTGCGCTCAAACTTAGCTTTTGCCATTTTAATTGTCCTCCTTTTTTTAAACCATAGAGCCTAAGGTTATAATACTAAAACCAACGTCAAAAATCAAGAGATTTTTGATGATTTGCCGCATGGATACGCCCATGCGGCAAATCTCTGGTCTTATTTACTCCTTGTTGCGGCCAGCCATGATGCTCTCGGCAATATTCTTGGGTACCTCAGCGTAGTGGCTGGGCTCCATGGAATACTGACCGCGGCCCTGGGTCTTGGAACGCAGGTCGGTGGAGTAACCGAACATGTTGGACAGGGGAACGAAGGCGTTGATCTGCTGAGAACCAGACAGAGCCTCCATGCCCTGGATCTGACCGCGACGGGAGTTCAGATCGCCGATAACGTCGCCCATGTACTCGTCGGGAACGATAACAGCAACCTTCATGATGGGCTCCATGATAGCGGGATCCGCCTTGGCCATGGCGTCCTTGAACGCCATGGAACCGGCAATCTTAAAGGCCATCTCAGAGGAGTCGACCTCGTGGTAAGAACCGCCCTTCAGGGTGACCTTCACGTCCTCCACCGGGTAACCGGCCAGGATACCGGCCTTCATAGCGCCCTGGATACCCTGATCGATCGCGGGGATGAACTCCTTGGGAACATCACCGCCAACAACGGCGTTGATGAACTCGTAGCCCTTGCCGGCCTCGTTGGGCTCGATGTCGATGATACAATGACCATACTGACCCTTACCACCGGACTGACGGGCGTACTTGGTGTTGGAGCTGGCCGCACGGCGGATGCATTCGCGGTAAGCAACCTGGGGAGCACCCACGTTGGCTTCTACCTTGAACTCACGCAGCAGACGGTCAACAATGATTTCCAGATGCAGCTCGCCCATGCCGGCGATGATGGTCTGGCCGGTCTCCTCGTCGGTCCAGGTACGGAAGGTGGGGTCCTCTTCAGCCAGCTTGTTCAGCGCAATGCCCATCTTCTCCTGACCAGCCTTGGTCTTGGGCTCGATGGCAACGCGGATAACAGGCTCGGGGAACTCCATGCTCTCCAGGATGACGGGATGCTTGGGATCGCACAGGGTGTCACCAGTGGTGGTGTTCTTCAGGCCAACAGCGGCGGCGATATCACCGGCGTAGCAGACCTCGATGTCCTGACGATGGTTTGCGTGCATCTGCAGGATGCGGCCCATACGCTCGTTGTTCTCCTTCACGGAGTTGTAAACGGTGGTGCCGGCTTCCACCATACCGGAGTATACGCGGAAGAAGCACAGCTTACCAACGAACGGGTCGGTCGCGATCTTGAAAGCCAGAGCGGCGAAGGGAGCATTGTCGTCGGAAGGACGGCTGGTCTCCTCGCCGGTCTCGGGATCCACGCCCTTGATGTCCTCGATATCGGTGGGAGCGGGCATGTAATCCACGATGGCGTCCAGCAGCTTCTGAACGCCCTTGTTGCGGTAGGAAGTACCGCAGGTAACGGGAACCACGGTGTTGGCGATGGTTTCCTTACGCAGAGCCTTCTTGATTTCTTCCTTGGTCAGCTCTTCGCCGTCCAGGTACTTCATCATCAGCTCTTCGTCGCCTTCGGCAATAGCCTCCAGCATTTCGGCACGATACTGCTCGGCCAGCTCACGCATATCCTCGGGGATGGGCTCCACGCGGATATCCTTACCCATATCGTCGTAGTAGACGTCCGCCTGCATATCGATCAGATCGATGATGCCCTTGAACTCGTCTTCCTTGCCGATGGGCAGCTGGATGGGCACAGCATTGCACTTCAGACGCTCGCGCATCATCTTCACAACGCGGTAGAAATCGGCGCCCATGATGTCCATCTTGTTCACGTAAGCCATGCGGGGTACGTGATACTTGTCGGCCTGGCGCCAAACAGTCTCGGACTGGGGCTCAACGCCGCCCTTGGCGCACAGAACGGTAACAGAACCGTCCAGAACACGCAGAGAACGTTCTACCTCAACGGTGAAGTCCACGTGGCCGGGGGTGTCGATGATGTTGATCCGATGCCGGTTCTTCTTGGCCTTGGCGGGATCGTTCAGCAGTTCCGTGTGGCTCCAGTAGCAGGTGGTAGCAGCAGAAGTAATGGTAATACCACGCTCCTGCTCCTGCGCCATCCAGTCCATGGTAGCCGCGCCATCGTGCGTTTCACCGATCTTGTGGTTAACACCAGTGTAATACAGGATACGCTCGGTGGTGGTGGTCTTGCCGGCGTCGATGTGCGCCATAATGCCGATGTTTCTGGTCATTTCCAGAGAAACGTCTCTTGGCATATTAACCTCCTATATATACAGGGCGGATCAATAACGGTAATGGGCGAAAGCCTTGTTGGCCTCGGCCATCTTGTGAGTGTCCTCACGCTTTTTCACGGCGTTACCGGTGTTGTTCACGGCATCCATGATCTCGTTGGCCAGACGCTCACGCATGGTGCGCTCGCTGCGGGCGCGAGAGTAAGTGGTGAGCCAGCGCAGACCCAGGGTCTCACGGCGCTCGGCACGAACCTCAACAGGCACCTGGTAGGTGGAACCACCAACGCGGCGGGCCTTAACTTCCAGGCTGGGCATGATGTTCTCCAGAGCTTTTTCGAACATCTCCAGGGGATCGTTACCGGACTTCTCCTTTACGATCTCGAACGCATCGTAAACGATTTTCTGAGCGACGCCCTTCTTGCCGTTCAGCATGATGCTGTTGATCAAGCGGGTCACCATCTTGGAATTGTACAGCGGGTCAGCCAGAACGTCCCGCTTAGCAATGTTACCTCTTCTAGGCATCTTTCTTCCCTCCTTCACAGAATGATATCATCGGTACTCGAAAGCAATAAACTCCCGTTGTGCCATGCAAAGAGGCCTTATATAAAGACGCCTTTGATGGCGGGGTAAACGTTAATTACTTCTTCTTAGCACCGGCCTTGGGGCGCTTCGCGCCGTACTTGGAGCGGGCCTGGTTACGGTTGGCCACACCCTGGGTATCCAGAGTACCACGGATAATGTGGTAACGAACACCGGGCAGGTCCTTAACACGGCCGCCACGAATCAGTACTACGCTGTGCTCCTGCAGGTTGTGGCCGATGCCAGGAATGTAAGAGGTTACCTCAATACCATTCGTGAGCTTTACACGGGCTACCTTACGCAGAGCAGAGTTGGGCTTCTTGGGGGTCATGGTACGAACAGCGGTGCATACACCACGCTTCTGGGGGCTGTTAGCGTCGCTGTAAGACTTGTCCAGAGAGTTGTAGCTCTTCTGCAGAGCAGGAGCGGTAGACTTGCGGACAGACACCTCACGGCCTTTGCGTACAAGCTGGTTAAAAGTAGGCATTTTGTTCTCCTTTCTTCAAATTATTTATGTTAAAGCGGCAAGCCGCCATAACATCAAACAGGCATAGTTGCGCCATGACCGGCGCAACAGTTTTTATTTTACACACTAGCTTTGTGTATGTCAACAGTATTTTCGAAAAAAACTTGGTTGATTCACTGAAATTTTATTTTCTGCGCCTGTAAAGGGCTTTTCCCTGCCCCCGCCGCTGCAAAACAGCCGTTTTCGCAAAAGAAGTGCCGCCCCCAAAAGGGCGGCACTTCGCAAAAACGATTCAGAGCACCGGGCGAAAATTACTCGGCAGCGGTCTCAGCAACCGGCTCCAGTACTTCCTCGGCAGGATCCGCGATCTCTTCGGGAACGATGCCGTTCTCCTCCTGCTCGCGGCGGATCAGCTCGGCTTCCACCTCGTCCAGACCGGTACCGGCCGGGATCAGCTTACCGATGATTACGTTCTCCTTCAGGCCCATCAGCGGGTCAACCTTGCCCTTGATGGCGGCTTCGGTCAGCACGCGGGTGGTCTCCTGGAAGGAAGCGGCAGACAGGAAGCTGTCGGTGGACAGAGACGCCTTGGTGATACCCAGCAGCACGTCGGTGTACTGAGCCAGCTTCAGGCCCTCCTCGCCGGCGGCGATGCGCTCCATCAGAGCGGCGTTCTGCTGCTCCACTTCCATCTTGTCGGCCAGAGCGCCGCCAATCAGGGTGGTGGAGCCCGCGTCGTCCACGCGAACCTTGCGCATCATCTGACGTACGATAACCTCGATGTGCTTGTCGTTGATTTCTACACCCTGCAGGCGGTATACCTTCTGAACCTCCTGAATCAGGTAGTTCTGAACGGCGATACGGCCCTTGATGGCCAGGATGTCGTGGGGGTAGGCATGACCCTCGGTGATCATGTCGCCCTTCTCCAGCTGCTGACCCTCGGTGACGCGGATGCGCTGACCGAAGGGAATCAGGTAGCTCTTCTCGGCGGGAGCACCGTTCTCGTCCACACCGGAAACCACCACATGGCGGTTCTTCTTGCTGTCGTCGATGTGAGCGGTACCGGCAATCTCGGTCATGATGGCCAGAGCCTTGGGCCGGCGGCTCTCGAACAGCTCCTCAACGCGGGGCAGACCCTGGGTAATGTCCTCAGCAGATGCGATACCGCCGGTATGGAAGGTACGCATGGTCAGCTGGGTACCGGGCTCACCGATGGACTGAGCAGCGATGATACCAACGGACTCACCCACGCGAACGGGATCGCCGTTGGCCAGGTTGGAGCCGTAGCAGTGAGCACATACGCCCACCTTGGCGCGGCAGTTCAGCACGCTGCGGATCTGCAGCTCGGTGATGCCGGCGGCCTCGATCTTCTCGGCGTCGAACAGGTCCATCATCTTGCCTTCGGGCACGATGACCTCGCCGGTGGCGGGGTTGCACACATCGCCCACGGCGTAACGGCCGATCAGACGCTCGCGGAAGGTCTCGATCTCTTCCTTGCCCTCGCGGATATCGGATACCCAGATACCCTCGGTGGCGCCGCAGTCCTCCTCACGGACGATCACGTCCTGAGAAACGTCAACCAGACGGCGGGTCAGGTAACCGGAGTCGGCGGTACGCAGAGCGGTATCCGCCATGCCCTTACGGGCACCACGGCAGGAAACGAAGTACTCCAAGATGTTCAGGCCTTCACGGTAGTTGGCGCGAATGGGCATCTCGATGGTCTTACCGGCGGTGTTGGCCAGCAGACCGCGCATGCCGGCCAGCTGCTTGATCTGGTTCATGGAACCACGGGCACCGGAGTCCGCCATCATGAAGATGGGGTTGCGGTCTTCCAGGTTGTCGGCCAGAGCCTTGGAAACCTTGTCGGTGGTCTCCTGCCAGATCTGGATCACGCCGTTGTAGCGTTCCTCGTTGGAGATCAGGCCTCGGTTGAACTGCTTGATCACCTTGGAAACCCGCTCGTCGGCCTCAGCCAGCAGCTCGGGCTTCTGGGGCGGGATCACGGCGTCGCACACGGCAACGGTGATGCCGCTGATGGTGGAATATTTGTAGCCCTGGGCCTTGATGCGGTCCAGCATCTCGCTGGTGGCCTTGGTGCCATGCACCGCCAGGCAGCGGCTGATGATGTCGGGCAGGTTCTTCTTGGTGACCTGGAAGTCGACCTCGTAGCCGAACATGGCCTCGGGATCGTTGCGGTCCACATAGCCCAGATCCTGCGGGATGGGCTGGTTGAAGATGATGCGGCCCACGGTGGTGTCCACCAGCTTGCTCTTCAGCTCGCCGTTCACTTCCAGAGTGCGGCGAACCTTGATGCGGGCCTGCAGGGTGATGACCTTGTCGCTGTAAGCCATGATGGCCTCTTCCTCATCACGGAAGACCTTGCCCTCGCCCTTGTCACCATCGTTGACCATGGTCAGGTAGTAGGAGCCCAGAATCATATCCTGGGTGGGCACGGCAACGGGAGCACCATCAGAAGGCTTCAGCAGGTTGCCGGAAGCCAGCATCAGCATGCGGGCCTCGCGCTGGGCCTCCACGCTCAGGGGCAGGTGCACGGCCATCTGGTCGCCGTCGAAGTCGGCGTTGAAGGCGGTACATACCAGAGGATGCAGCTTGATGGCGTGGCCTTCCACCAGCACGGGCTCGAAAGCCTGAATGCCCAGACGGTGCAGGGTAGGCGCACGGTTCAGCATGACGGGGTGACCCTTGATCACGGTCTCCAGGCTGTCCCACACTTCGGTGCGGGCGCGCTCCACCATCTTGCGGGCGCTCTTGATGTTGTTGGCCAGGCCCTTTTCCACCAGATCCTTCATCACGAAGGGCTTGAACAGCTCCAGAGCCATCTCCTTGGGCAGACCGCACTGGTACATCTTCAGCTCGGGGCCTACAACGATAACAGAACGGCCGGAGTAGTCAACACGCTTACCCAGCAGGTTCTGACGGAAGCGGCCCTGCTTACCCTTCAGCATGTCGGACAGGCTCTTCAGGGGGCGGTTGTTGGGGCCGGTGACGGGACGGCCGCGGCGGCCGTTGTCGATCAGGGCGTCCACAGCCTCCTGCAGCATGCGCTTCTCGTTGCGCACGATGATGTCGGGAGCGCCCAGCTCCAGCAGGCGCTTCAGACGGTTGTTACGGTTGATGACCCGGCGATACAGGTCGTTCAGGTCGCTGGTGGCGAAACGGCCGCCGTCCAGCTGAACCATGGGACGGATATCCGGCGGAATCACGGGCACAACGTCCATGATCATCCACTCGGGGCGGTTGCCGGACAGGCGGAATGCCTCCACAACCTCCAGGCGCTTCAGGATACGAACGCGCTTCTGGCCGCCGGCATCCTCCAGCTCGTTGCGCAGCTGGGTGCGCAGCTCTTCCAGATCGATCTCTGCCAGCAGCTCCTTGATGGCCTCGGCGCCCATGGCAGCCTTGAACTCATCCTCGTAGCGCTCGCGCATCTCGTGGTATTCCTTTTCGCTGAGCAGCTGCTTCTTCTCCAGCGGGGTGTAGCCGGGATCGGTTACGATGTAGCTGGCGAAATACAGCACCTTCTCCAGCTGACGGGGGCTGATGTCCAGCATCAGGCCGATGCGGCTGGGGATACCCTTGAAGTACCAGATATGGGAAACGGGCGCGGCCAGCTCGATGTGGCCCATGCGCTCACGGCGCACCTTGGACTTGGTGACCTCAACGCCGCAGCGGTCGCAGATCTTGCCCTTGTAGCGGATGCGCTTATACTTACCGCAGTGGCATTCCCAGTCCTTGGTGGGTCCGAAAATGCGCTCGCAGAACAGGCCGTCCCGCTCGGGCTTCAGGGTGCGGTAGTTGATCGTTTCCGGCTTTTTGACCTCGCCGTAGCTCCAGGCACGGATCTGTTCGGGAGAAGCAAGGCCGATCTTGATCGAATCGAAATCGTTATATTCCATTAAACGAACCCTTCCTTTTCTAATGTTTCGATGAATGAGGGCTTGGGGGCGCGGCGCGCTGTTTCAACGCGCCGCACACCACTCTCGGCTTGATCAGAATTCGTCATCCATACCCAGGCCGTCGTCGGCAAACAGGCTGTCGTCCGGCTCAAAAATCTCCTCCGGCTCATCGAAACCGGCGTCTGCATCGGGATCAGCGTCCTCAATGCTGTAATCGTTGCTCAGTTCGTTCTCCACCAGAACGTCCTCGCCCATGGGCAGGTCGCGGGTGTCGAAGCCAGTCTCCTCGTCGTCGAAGTTCTGCTTCAGATCCACCTCGTCGCCGTTGGAATCCTGCACGCGCACATCCAGACCCAGGCTCTGCAGTTCCTTGATCAGAACGCGGAAGCTCTCGGGGATGCCGGGCTTGGGAACGGGCTGGCCCTTCACGATGGCCTCGTAGGTCTTTACACGGCCGACCACGTCGTCGGACTTCACGGTCAGGATCTCCTGCAGGGTGTAGGCTGCACCGTAAGCCTCCAGGGCCCAAACCTCCATTTCGCCGAAGCGCTGGCCGCCGAACTGGGCCTTACCACCCAGAGGCTGCTGGGTAACCAGGCTGTAGGGGCCGGTGGAACGGGCGTGGATCTTATCGTCTACCAGGTGATGCAGCTTCAGGTAGTACATGTAACCAACGGTGACGCGGTTGTCGAACTTCTCACCGGTGCGGCCGTCGTAAACGGTGCTCTTGCCGTCCTCGTCCAGCTCGATCTTGGAGAAGTCGATCACATGGCCGATCTCCGGGCGCATGATCTTGTCCAGCTTGGTGGGATATTCGGGAGCGTTCTCGCCGTGGTTGGTCTCATAGGCCAGATGGTAGCACTCGCGGATGTCCTGCTCGTGGGCGCCGTCGAATACGGGGGTCATGATCTTCCAGCCCAGCGCCTTGGCGGCGTAGCCCAGATGAACCTCCAGCACCTGACCGATGTTCATACGGGAGGGAACGCCCAGGGGGTTCAGCACGATGTCCAGCGGAGTACCGTCGGCCAGGAAGGGCATATCCTCCTGGGGCAGAATGCGGGATACAACACCCTTGTTACCGTGACGACCGGCCATCTTGTCGCCCACGCTGATCTTACGCTTCTGGGCGATGTAGCAGCGCACAACCTGGCGTACACCGGGCTGCAGCTCGTCGCAGTTGTCGGGAGTGAATACCTTCACGTCCACGATGATGCCGTACTGGCCATGGGGAACGCGCAGGGAGGTGTCGCGCACCTCGCGGGCCTTCTCGCCGAAGATGGCGCGCAGCAGGCGCTCCTCGGCGGTCAGCTCGGTCTCGCCCTTCGGGGTGACCTTACCAACCAGGATGTCGCCGGCCTTGACCTCGGCGCCGATGCGGATGATGCCGCGCTCGTCCAGATCCTTCAGGGCATCCTCGCCCACGTTGGGGATGTCGCGGGTGATCTCCTCGGGTCCCAGCTTGGTCTCGCGGGCCTCGGTCTCGTACTCCTCGATGTGGATGGAGGTGTAAACGTCCTCACGGACGATCTTCTCGTTGATCAGAACGGCGTCCTCGTAGTTGTAGCCCTCCCAGGTCATGAAGCCGATCAGGGCGTTCTTACCCAGGCTGATCTCGCCGTTCTTGGTGGCGGGGCCGTCGGCGATGACCTGACCGGCCTTCACCTCTTCGCCCTTGTCCACGATGGGGCGCTGGTTCACGCAGGTGCCCTGGTTGGAGCGCATGAACTTGATGAGCTCGTACTCGTCGGTGGTGGTCTTGCTGGTGCGGATCACGATCTTGTCCGCATCCACATGTTCCACAACACCGTCGTTCTTGGCCAGAACACAAACGCCGGAGTCACAGGCAGCCTTGTACTCCATGCCGGTGGCCACGATGGGCTGCTGGGTAACCAGCAGAGGCACGGCCTGACGCTGCATGTTCGCACCCATCAGAGCACGGTTGGCGTCGTCGTTTTCCAGGAAGGGGATCATGGCGGTAGCCACGGACACAACCATCTTGGGGCTTACGTCCATGTAGTCCACGCGCTCGCGCTCGATTTCCAGAATCTCGTCACGGCGGCGGGCATTGACGCGGGCCTTGGTGAAGTGGCCTTCCTCGTCCAGAGGCTCGTTGGCCTGCGCTACAACGTACTCGTCCTCCACATCGGCGGTCATGTAGACCACCTCGTCGGTGACCACGCCGCGCTCCTTGTCCACCTTGCGGTAGGGAGCCTCGATAAAGCCGTACTCGTTGATGCGGGCGAAGCTGGCCAGATAGGAAATCAGACCGATGTTGGGACCTTCAGGGGTCTCAATGGGGCACATGCGGCCGTAATGGCTGTAGTGTACGTCACGCACCTCGAAACCGGCGCGGTCACGGCTCAGACCGCCGGGGCCCAGAGCGGACAGACGGCGCTTGTGGGTCAGCTCGGCCAGAGGGTTGTTCTGGTCCATGAACTGAGACAGCGGGCTGGAACCGAAGAATTCCTTGATGGCGGCAACCACAGGCCGGATGTTGATCAGGCTCTGGGGGGTGGCCTCGTTCATGTCCTGCGCCTGCAGGGTCATGCGCTCGCGGATCACACGCTCCATACGGGAGAAGCCGATGCGGAACTGGTTCTGCAGCAGCTCGCCCACGCTGCGGATACGACGGTTGCCCAGGTGGTCGATGTCGTCGGTAACGCCAATGCCGTGGTCCAGACCGTTCAGGTAGTTGATGGAGGAGAAGATGTCGTCCAGGGTGACGGTCTTGCTGATGAGGCGGTCGTGGTTCTTGACCAGCAGCTCCTTCTGCTCGGCCTCGTCGCTGGTGGCATCCAGAATGGCCTTCACCTCAGCAAAGGTCACGCGCTCGTTGATGCCGCACTCCAGCACGTCGAAATTGAAGAAGTTCTGGGCATCCACGGTGCCGTTGGTGATCACCTTGCGCTCCCGGTCGTCGGCCATGATGAAGGCCACGGATACACCGGCGGCCTCGGCGGCCTCGGCGGCCTCACGGCTGATCTTCTCGCCGGCGGCAATCAGCAGCTCGCCGGTGAGGGGGGCAATGATGTCGCGGGCGGCCACAAAGCCGGTGATGCGGCGGGCCAGAGCCAGCTTCTTGTTCATCTTGTACCGGCCGAACCGGGACATGTCGTACCGGCGGGGGTCGAAGAACAGGTTATTCAGGTGGGTCTGGGCGCTCTCCACCGTCGGGGGCTCGCCGGGACGCAGCTTGCGGTAGGTCTCCAGCAGACCCTCTTCCTCGTTGTGGGTGGTATCCTTGTCCAGAGTGGCCAGGATGCGCTCGTCCTCACCGAAGAACTCCCGGATCTGGGCGTCGCTGCCCATGCCCAGAGCACGCAGCAGCACGGTAACGGGCAGCTTGCGGTTCTTATCGATGCGCACATAGAACACATCGTTGGAGTCGGTCTCATACTCCAGCCAGGCGCCGCGGTTGGGGTTCATGGTGGCGGTGTACAGCTTCTTGCCGGTCTTGTCGTAGCTGGCGCCGAAGTAAACGCCGGGGCTGCGAACCAGCTGGCTGACGATGACACGCTCCGCACCGTTGTTGATGAAGGTACCCGCGTCGGTCATGAGCGGGAAATCGCCCATGAAGATCTCCTGCTCCTTTACCTCGCCGGTCTCCTTGTTCAGCAGCCGGGCGGTAACGCGCAGGGGCGCCGCGTAGGTAGTGTCGCGTTCCTTGCACTCTTTGATGGTGTATTTGGGCTCTCCCAGATGGTAATCCACGAATTCCAGAGCCAGATTGCCGGTGAAGTCCTCAATGGTGGCAATGTCGCGGAAAACCTCTTTCAGACCCTCGTCCAAAAACCAGCGGTACGAGTTCTTCTGCACCTCGATGAGGTTGGGCATGGTGATAACCTCATCGATGCGGGAAAAGCTCATGCGTTCGGTTTTGCCAAGGGTTGTGGGCTTGACCTTCATCATAAAAAGCTTCCACTCCTATCCTGTTTCTACTTACATGATTGAGCACGCCCCGCCGGGGCAGTGATACGGCCCGCAGAGTTTTGTGTATTTTTCACAAACTTTTGCGAGCTTTTTGTACATGCTGCCTTTTTTAGGGCGTGTTGATCCAATTATGGTATACCATAACAGTATAATGGCCAAAAAGCCCGGTGTCAAGCCATTTTTTCGCTTTTTTTAAAAACACCGGCCCGGGCATGATACGCTCGGGCCGGTGTTATCTTTTTGATGATTCTCAGCGGCATTGGTTCTCGCTTGCCACGATCTGGGCGAAATCCACCGCCCCCAGCTCCCGGTTCACCTGCTCGCTGATGCGCCGGAACACCTGCTGAAAGGCACAGATACCGGAGGCGCCCCGGTTGCACTCGCCGCACTCCTCCAGGCAGCGGGAAAGCTGATAGGGCCCCTCCACCGCACGGATCACATCCAGCATGGTGATTTCCGCCGCAGGCCGGGCCAGCTCGTAGCCTCCCCGGTTGCCCTTGAAGCTGGCCACCAGACCACTGGCCACCAGCTTACCCAGAATCTTCAGCGAAAAGCGCAGCGAAACGCTCATCTCCTGGCTGATGGAGCGGGCGTCCATCCTCTTTTGGTTTTTGGCCAGGCAGTAAATGATACGGATGGCGTAATCCGATTCCTGCGTGATGTGCATAAACGCCTTCTCCTTTCCCGCGGGCGGCAAAACCGGGCCCGCCGTGCAGGGCCGCGCCCCGCAATAACTATACTTTAATGATATAGTTAAATATATCAGGTTTGAGTGGAATTGTCAAACCCGCCCTGTATACAGAAAGCGGGCGGCTCCCTGCAAAGGAACCGCCCGCCTGAATTCATTGTCTTATGCGTTGACCGCAGCCTTTTCGCCCCGGCGGAACAGCACCCGGAACACCAGGCGTACCAGCGGGCCGGCAAGGAACACCTGCCAGCACAGGGCCATAGGGAAATTCATCACCGCGGTCTGCAGCCAGACGGCCACAATCTGGCTGCCGGGATTCTTGAACAGGATGGTGGCCACCAGACTCATCATGGGGCACATCAGGCAGACGATCATGCAGGAGATGGCCAGAATCACAAAGACCGGCTTATCCAAACCGGGGGTGACCAGACGGAAGGCCATCTTCTGGGACAGGCGCTCCACCACAAAGAACTCCAGAATGAAGGCCACCGGCCACATAATGACCATCTCGCCAAAGGCCATGACAAAGACCTGATTGCTCATGCCGCCCACATTCAAAGCAATGTTGTAGCAGATCATGGCATAGACCATCACAAAGGCCATCATCAGGGTAAAAATAACATTTTCCAGTTTGGTTTTCGGCATAACGAATACTCCTCCACATTGTTTTTTCGGATGTTTGTGTGTCCGCAACGCTGTGTTGTTCGTTAGCCGTGCAGGCCGCGAAAGCGGGGCTGCTCCGGTGTCGTTTCCAATAAAACCAAACGTTCTGCGCGCCGCCCGTTTTTGGGCAGCGTCGACTATGGTACCACATTTTCGCCCTCGCTGCAAGTCTTTTTTTGCTGGACAGCACCGTTTCTGCTCTCTATAATATGGAAATAATACAGGAAATCGAAACGGAGGCCGCGCAAATGAACCATTCCCCTTTTCCCATTCTGGAATTTGACCCGGACCGCCGGGCCAAACTCTGCCCGGAGCAGCCCGACGCTCCCCTGCTGCCGGAAAAATGCGTGATCACCTTCTTCCGGGAAGCACTGGAGGAGCTGGTGCGGGAACAGAACCTTTCCCCCATCGCCCATCTTCATTCCGAAATTGTGGATCTGCCCATCTACCGGCTGGAGCGGCGTGGCGAGCCGGTATGCGTCGCTCTTCCCTTTGCCACCTCGCCGGGTGCGGTCTGCACACTGGAAGAGCTGCATGCACTGGGTGCAGAGAAATTCGTGGTCTGCGGCGGCGCCGGCTGCCTGACCCCCGGCCTTGAGCTGGGGCGGATCATCCTTCCGGTGAGCGCCGTGCGGGACGAGGGCGCCTCCTACCACTATCTGGAGCCCGGCCGGGAAGCCGCCTGCCCCGCCGAGGGCCTTGCCGCCGCCCGCCGGGGACTGGCGGCGCTGGGGGTTCCGGTGCTGGAGGGCAAGACCTGGACCACCGACGCCCTGTACCGGGAAACCGAGGGCAAAATTGCCCGCCGGGCCGCCGAGGGCTGCCTGACAGTGGAGATGGAATGCGCGGGCTTTTTCGCCGCGGCCCAGTTCCACGGTCTGCCGCTGGCCCAGCTGCTCTACGCGGGCGACGATCTGAGCACCGACACCTGGGACAGCCGCGGCTGGGATCGGCAGCACACCGTGCGCCGCAACCTGCTGGAAACCGCACTGGATCTGGTCACTTATTTTTAAACAGTCAAAACCACCGGCTGAGCCGGTGGCTTGAGTAAGCCCTAGAAGGGCATAATACTAGCAAAGCCCCTTAAGGG
>NZ_CAXSWZ010000019.1:0-67578 GCF_964241245.1 Allofournierella massiliensis | reverse complement strand
CCACACCATTATACCGCATTCCCTTTCCTTATACGAGAAAAAGACCACCGATAGGTGGCCTTTTTCGACAGGCTGAAAGGCACCCCAATGGGTGCCTTTTTGTTTGCTTGAAAGAGTTTCAGTGTATATATGCGGGAAGAGCGTATGAAAATAGAAAAATCAAAGCCCCAGAACCCTGCTTTCCGGATGGGGCATCCACACAGCGCCCGTGTGGGCGGGGTCGCTTTGCAGAACGCATGCCAGCTCCTGTTCGGCCCGGTCCGTCAGACCCCGACCCAGGCAGCCCAGACCGATCAGGAAATGGCAGTGCAGCCTGTTGCGGGCGGTGAGGTTCTCTTCAAACAGCTGAAGCTCCGGGAGCGAAACGGCGAAGTAGTCGATACGCATGGTGTCGAACAGATGAGTCTCGCCGTAATCCACAAGCTGATGGAAGCACTTCAACGCTTCGCTGCTGCGGTGGAGGAGATGCTCTCCATCTGCAGCCACGCCGAGTGCGGCGGCAGCGTGCAGCCGTTGACCGGGGAGCTGCGCCGGAGCATCCTCAAGGACGTGGACGAGATGAACGACAAGGGCTTCCGGGTGCTGGCCATTGCCCAGAAGAGCAGCCCCGCCCCGGCGGGCTCCTTCGGGGTGGAGGACGAGCGGGACATGGTGCTCATGGGCTACCTTGCCTTTCTGGACCCGCCCAAGGAATCCACCGCCGCCGCCCTGCGGGCACTGAAGGAACATGGCGTCACCGCCAAGATTCTCACCGGCGACAACGAAAAGGTCACCCGCACCATCTGCCGGCAGGTGGGTCTCGAGGTGCGGAATATGCTGCTGGGGTCGGACGTGGCCCGCATGAGCGACGCGGAGCTGGCCCGGGCGGCCCAGTCCACCGACGTGTTCGCCAAGCTCACCCCGGACCAGAAGGCCCGGGTGGTCACGGCGCTGCGGGCCAGCGGCCACACCGTGGGCTTCATGGGCGACGGCATCAACGACGCGGCCGCCATGAAGGCCGCCGACATCGGCATCTCGGTGGACACCGCCGTGGACGTGGCCAAGGAATCGGCGGATGTGGTTCTGCTGGAAAAGGATCTGATGGTGCTGGAGCAGGGCATCATCGAGGGCCGCAAGACCTACGCCAACATGATCAAGTACATCAAGATGACCGCCTCCTCCAACTTCGGCAACATGTTCTCGGTGCTGGCGGCCAGCGCGCTGCTGCCGTTTCTGCCCATGATGAGCGTGCAGCTGATCGTGATTGCCATGAACGCGGTGTTCTGGGGCATGAAGCCCGCCGCACCCCGGCCCGAACAAAAGGAAACCGTATAAAAAAGCAGCCGCCCCGAATTTTTGGGGCGGCTGCTTTTGGTATATCAGGCGTGGGGGTAAAAATCGCTCACCGTGTTGGTCACCAGCCGGAAGGTGAGCTGGGCCATGTGCTGGGGGCTTTCCTCGCAGCCCCGGCTCAGCCAGTCCTTGATCAGGCCCACGCCCCCGGCCACGCAGTAGGCGTAGGTGTATTTCAAATCGTCCATCCGCTCGGGGAAGGCCTCGCGCAGCGCGGCCAGGCTGTAATGGGAGAGCATCTCCTCAATCCGGTGCAGGAAGGCAATGTCGCCGTGAGGGCCCAGCAGAGCGGCGCAGATCTCCCGGTTTTCAAACAGGATGGCAAAGATGTCCTCAATGAAGGGGAAGCTGTTTTCGTTGAAGGGGCTCACCGGATGGGTGCGGATGGTGTGCAGAATCTCCTCGAACAGCTCGTTCTCCACGCTTTCCAGCATGTTGTAAATATCGGTATAGTGTAAATAGAAGGTGGAGCGGTTGATGTCCACCAGATCCACCAGTTCCTTCACCGTCACCTCGTTCACGCTCTTTTCAGCCATCAGCTGGGCAAGGCCGTGGCGCAGCTGGGCCTTGGTGCGGCGGATGCGCCGGTCCGGCTTCTTTTCCATGAATCCGCTTCCTTTCATTTGTAAATTATTTGTGACAGTTCAACATAATGCAACGTTCTGTCTATTAATAGATACTGCGATGCAAACTGTCGGTTGTGTTGTTCTTCTGCACTTAGTATAATTCTCATTGCAGTAAAAAGCAATACCGGGATGAATAAACAACACTGTGTCCTGTTTTGCTGTGCAAAGAGATTGAGGAAAGGAAGCGATTTTTTCGTTCTATGCTGAAAAATGAATGGAAAAAACTGCTGAGCAACAAGCTGATGCTGGTGGTGGTGGTGGCCATCATCGCCATTCCCACCATCTACACCACCCTGTTTCTGGGCTCCATGTGGGACCCCTACGGCAGCGTGGAAAACCTGCCGGTGGCGCTGGTGAATCAGGATCAGCCGGTGGACTACGAGGGCAAAACGCTGGATGTGGGCGCGGAGCTGGTGGATAACCTGCTGGAGGACGCCTCGCTGGACTTCCACCCGGTGAGTGCCGACGACGCGGCCAAGGGCCTTGCGGCAGGGGATTATTATATGGTAATCACCATCCCGCAGGATTTCTCGGCCAATGCGGCCACCCTCACCGACGATCAGCCCAAGCAGATGGAGCTGAACTACGAGACAAACCCCGGCACCAACTACATCGCCTCCAAGCTGAGCGAAACGGCCATGAAGGAGATTCAGGCCAGCGTGCGGGAAGAGGTGACCAAAACCTACGCCGAGACCATGTTTGACCAGCTCACCGAGGTGGGCGACGGCATGCAGGAGGCGGCGGACGGCGCGGGCGAAATCCGGGATGGAGCCGACAAGCTGGCGGATGGCAACAACACCATCCGGGAGAATCTGCAGCTTCTGGCGGACAGCACCCTCACCTTCCGCAGCGGCAGCGAGACCCTGACCGAGGGCCTTGCCCAGTATACCCAGGGCGTGCAGCAGCTGGCGGACGGCGCGAAAAAGCTGGACGACGGCGCAAAGCAGCTGAAGGACGGCGTAGACCAGCTGGGCGCTTCCGCCCCGGCACTGGCCCAAGGCGTGGGCGCACTGAAGGACGGCGCGGATCAGCTGGCCCAGGGCACGGCCCAGGCCAAGACCGGCAGCGACAGCCTGACCGCGGGCGCGGCGCAGGTGGACGATAACCTGAAAACCCTGAACGAGGGGCTGGGCCAGCTGCAAAGCCAGACCGCCTCTCTGCCGGATTCCGCTTCGGCGCTGGATTCCGGCGCATCCCAGGCGCTGGAGGGCGCAAAGGCCCTGCAGCAGGGCGCGCAGGGTCTGGCCGCCGGTGCGGAAAAGGCCCGTCAGGGCGCGGATGCACTGAATCAGGGCCTGCAAACCCTGAGCGGCAAATCCGAGGAGCTGAATCAGGGCGCGGCCCAGCTGAAAAACGGGCTGGACGCGCTGGCAGCCGCCGCGGGCGGCTCCACCGATATCACCGGCAGTCTGACCGCTCTGGCCGGGCAGCTGGATCAGGCGGCGCAGGCCGCGCAGGGAGTCACGGTGGCCCCGCAGGATCCCGCGGCCCTGATCCAGACCATCGCGGACAACACCGCCGCCGCCCAGACGGGCGATGCCGACGCACTGAACGCAGTGCTCACGGCGGCCAGTGAGCTGGCCAATGTGGCGCAGAGCAACTACAACGACGCAACCACCGCCGACGCGGCCCGCCAGCAGGCGGCCGGTGCCCTCAGCGGCGCGGCCGGTGCGCTGACAAATGCGGCCGGCGGTTCCGGCTCCGGTGATTTGACCGCGGCCCTCGGCCAGCTGCAGCAGGGCGCGGCTCAGCTGCAAACCGGCCTTTCTGCCTACACCGCCGGTGTGGATCAGGCGGCAACCGGCTGTGCGGCGCTGGCGGATGAAACCAGCGGCCTGCCTGCTCTGAGCGCAGGGGCCCAGCAGCTTTCGGCCGGAACTGGCGATCTGGTGAACGGCCTTGCCCAGCTGCAGGGCGGCACCAGTCAGCTGGCCCAGCAGGCACCCCTGCTTACCGGCGGCATCGCCCAGGCGGCCAGCGGCGGCGCGGCCCTGCAGCAGCAGGGCACCGCGGTTCTGCGCCAGGGCGCGGCCCAGCTGAACAGCGGTCTGGACGCACTGGTTGCCGGCAGCGGCAGCCTGAAGGACGGCATGAGCAGCCTGAACGGTCAGCTGCCCGCCCTCACCGACGGCGTGGGCCGCCTGCAGCAGGGAACCAAAGACCTGAAGGACGGCACCACTCAGCTGGTGACCGGCGCGGATACCCTGACCCGGAACAGCCCGGCGCTGAACGAGGGCGCGGCCGCCCTCACCGACGGCGCGGGCCAGATCCAGAGCGGCGCCCAGCAGCTGGCGGACGGCAGCGGCGAGCTGGCCGACGGCATCGACCAGCTGACCGACGGCGCGAATACACTGGAAAGCAGTCTGGCGGACGGCGCGGACGAGATCCGCTCCACCAACACCGGCGACGCGGTGGTGGATATGTTCGCCGCCCCGGTGGTCACCGAAGAAACCCAGATGACCCAGGTGCCCAACAACGGGCACGCCATGGCCCCCTACATGATGTCGGTGGCGCTGTGGGTGGGCTGCATCGCCTTCAGCCTGATGTACCCCCTCACCGAGTACGCGGGCAAGCTGAAGAGCGGCACCGCCTGGTGGCTGAGCAAGGCCTCGGTGCTGTATCCCATCGCAATTCTGCAGGCACTGGTGATGGTGGGTGCGCTGCACGCCATCAACGGCTTTGATCCCGGCCGCATGGGCCAGACTCTGCTGGTGGCCTGCGTGGCCTCGGTAACCTTCATGTCGGTGATGTACTTCTTCACCAACCTTCTGGGCAAGGTGGGCAGTTTCCTGATGCTGGTGTTCATGGTGATCCAGCTGGCCGGCTCGGTGGGCACCTACCCGCTGGAGCTCTCCGGCTCCTTCGTGAAGTACCTGCATGACTGGGTACCCTTTACCTACACCGTTACCGCCTTCCGCCGGGCCATCTGCGCCGGCGAGGACGTGACCGGCTGCCTTGCCTATCTGGCCGTCTGGCTGGTGGTATTCACTCTGCTGACCATTCTGGTGTTCGCAGTGCGCGCAAAGCGCATCAAGGCCGAAAAGCCTACCCTGATGGTCTGGCTGGAGGAGCACCATCTGGCCTGACAAGGGCATCGAAATTCTTCGGTTGCTCCCCTTATCCGGTTCATTCCGGTTCAAATCCCCGTTTCGTGCAAAACGCACGAAACGGGGATTTTTTTGCACGAAATGCAAAAATGAGCAAAGGAAACCATACAAAACGCACAAAAGTATTAAAAAACAGAAAAGATTTTTGCGAAAGGAGCGAATTTTTTTTATATAAGACAGAAGATTTTTCTATCGTTTTTGCGCTTCAAAGGCGGTAGAATTTACCACAGAGAAAGCATCCTGCGGGATGCGAAAACGAACGGCAAAGAACCGAATCCAATCACAGGAGGAAAACGAAAATGAAAAAGAAACTCGCGCTGCTGCTGGCTTCCGTAATGGCCATTGGTATGCTGGCCGGCTGCGGCGGTGCTCCCGCTTCCACCGCTTCCACCGCAACCTCCGGCGGCACTTCCACCGCCACCTCCACCGAGGGCGGCACTGCCACCGCCACCAGCGACCTGCAGGTGGACGTATTCTACTATGACTTCTCCGATGTTTACATCTCCAGCGTGCGCACCGCCATGGACGAGCAGCTGAAGGCCATGGGCATCGAGCCCAAGAACTGGGATGCCGCCGGCAGCCAGCCCACCCAGACCGATCAGGTCAAGACCGCCATCACCGCCGGTTCCGACCTGCTGATCGTGAACATCGTGGAGACCTCCACCTCCGACCCCGCCAAGGACATCGTGGAAGCTGCCCGCGCTGCGGACATCCCCGTGATTTTCTTCAACCGTGAGGTTGCCGACAACGACGTGATCAACAGCTATGAGAAGTGCGCCTTCGTTGGCACCAACGCTCCCGACGCCGGCCACATGCAGGGCGAGATGATCGGTGAGTACCTGCTGGCCAACTACGACGCAGTTGACCTGAACGGCGACGGCACCATCTCCTACGTTCTGTTCAAGGGCCAGGAAGGCAACGCCGAGGCCGAGGCCCGCACCCAGTACGCTGTGGAAGACGCCAACAAGCTGCTGACCGAGGGCGGCAAGCCCGAACTGGCTTACTACGACGCCAGCGCCACCACCAAGTACCTGGTCGACACCGCCGGCAAGTGGAGCGCCCAGGCTGCCAACGACTACATGGTTTCTCTGCTGGGCTCTTACAACGAAGGCAACAAGAACATGGTTGAGCTGATCATCTGCAACAACGATGGCATGGCCGAGGGCGCCATCTCCGCTCTGCAGAACGTTGGCTACAACAACGGCGAAGGCACCACCATCATCCCCGTGTTCGGCGTGGACGCCACCGACTCCGCCAAGGCTCTGATCAAGGCCGGCAACATGACCGGTTCCATCAAGCAGGACGCCGTGGGCATGGCTACCACCATCAACACCCTGGTCAAGAACGTGCAGGACGGCGCTGACCTGATGGCCAACACCGACCAGTTCGTGGTGGACTCCGACGTGGATAAGATCCGCGTTCCCTACCAGATGTACGACGGCACCTCCGAGGAATAATTTCTCCCCGATCCTTTGTGCCTTTGATGTAATCGGCAAGGCGGGGCTGCCCACTGGCAGCCCCGCTTCGCCCTGACAAAACCACCGCTTCGGGCGTGGCCCGAACGTCGGGCTGCGGCCGAAACGGTGGTTTGTACCGCGAGAGGAGGAAAATTATGGACAAGCCGGCCCTGCTGGAGATGCGAGGCATCTGCAAGGAATTCCCCGGCGTAAAGGCGCTGGACAATGTGGACCTGACCGTCCGCCCCGGCACCGTGCATGCCCTGATGGGTGAGAACGGCGCGGGCAAATCCACTTTGATGAAATGCCTGTTCGGTATCTATCACCGGGATGCGGGCACCATCAAGCTGGATGGCAAGGAAGTGGACTTCAAGAGCTCCAAGGATGCGCTGGAAAACGGCGTGGCCATGGTGCATCAGGAGCTGAACCAGGCGCTGACCCGCAGCGTGCAGGATAACCTGTGGCTGGGCCGCTACCCCAAGGTGGGCGGCATCATGGTGAGCGAGAGCATCATGGCAAAGGAGACCAAAAAGATCTTCGATACGCTGGAGGTCACGGTTAACCCCAAGGCCATCATGTCCACTCTGCCGGTTTCCCAGCGGCAGATGGTGGAGATCGCCAAGGCGGTTTCCTACAATTCCAAGATCATCGTGTTCGACGAGCCCACCTCCTCGCTGACGGAAACGGAAGTGGAGCATCTGTTCCGCATCATCAACATGCTGCGGGACAAGGGCTGCGGCATCATCTACATCTCCCATAAGATGGAGGAGATCCTGCGCATCAGCGACGACGTGACCATCATGCGGGATGGTCAGTGGGTGGCAACCCGCCCCGCCAAAGAGCTGACCATGGACGAGATCATCCGCCTGATGGTGGGCCGCGAGCTGACCAACCGCTTCCCCGAAAAGACCAACAAGCCCGGCGATGTGATTCTGGACGTGCAGCACATCGCAGGCAAATACACCCGCCTGAAGGACGCCACCTTCCAGCTGCGCAAGGGCGAGATTCTGGGCATTGCGGGCCTGGACGGCTCCGGCCGCACCGAGGTGCTGGAAAACCTGTTCGGCGCCATGACCCGTGAGGGCGGCACCATCACCCTGCACGGCAAGCCCATCCGCAACCGCACCCCCAAGGAGGCCATCAAAAACGGCTTCGCGCTGCTTACCGAGGAGCGGCGGGCCACCGGCATCTTCGGCATCCGGGACATCAAGGAAAACACCGTGATTTCCAGCCTGAAGGATTATCTGATGGGCGGCTTCTACTTAAACGACAAGAAGATGAAGGACAACACCGACTGGGCCATTCAGGCAATGCACATCAAAACGCCCAGCCAGCACACCCAGATCCGCTCGCTGTCCGGCGGCAACCAGCAGAAGGTTATTCTGGGCCGCTGGCTGCTGACCAAGCCCGAGATCCTTCTGCTGGACGAGCCCACCCGCGGCATCGACGTGGGCGCCAAATACGAAATTTATCAGCTGATCATCGACCTGGCCAACGAGGGCAAGGGCGTGATCATGGTATCGTCGGAAATGCCCGAGCTTCTGGGCGTGTGCGACCGGATTCTGGTGATGTCCGGCGGGCAGGTAGCCGGTGAGGTGGACGCCCGCAACACCACCCAGGAAGAGATCCTGACCCTGGCCGCCAAGTATGTGTAAAGAGGAGGAACCGACCCATGAGTAATTCCACCAAGGAACTTGCGCTGAAAACCAAGTCCATCACCCCCAAGCAGGTGGGCAATGCGCTTTTGAACAACGCCCTCATTATTATCATGCTGCTGGTAGCCGCTTATGTGGCAGTGACCCAGCCGTCCTTCCTGGCGCCCAACTCGCTGATCAACCTGCTGTCTCTGACGGCGGCGTATCTGCCGGTTGCGCTGGGCATCGCCGGATGTATCGTGCTCACCGGTACCGACCTTTCCGCCGGCCGTGCGGTAGGTATCACCGCCTGTGTGGCGGCCTCCCTGCTGCAGGCCACCGACGCGGCCAATAAAATGTGGCCGAACATCGGCACCCTGCCCATCCCTCTGGTGATCCTGATCGTTGTGGCCATCGGTGCCGCCATCGGCGCCTTCAACGGCTTCTTCGTGGCCAAGTTCAAGCTGCATCCCTTCATCGTTACCCTGGCCACCCAGCTGATCCTCTACACCATCCTGCTGCTCTACGTCCAGCAGGGCAACAACAAGGGCATGGCCATTTCCGGTCTGTCTGCCGAGTACCGCAACTTTGTTGTGGGCAATCCTCCGCTGCTGAGCTTCGGCAGCATCCAGATTCCCAACTACGTGATCTATGCGGTGCTGCTCACCATCCTGATGTGGTTCATCTGGAACAAGACCACCTTCGGCAAGAACATGTTTGCCCTGGGCGCCAACGAAGAGGCTGCCCGTGTTTCCGGCGTAAACGTATTCGCCACCACCATCGCGGTGTTCGCTCTGGCGGGCGCCATGTACGGCTGGGCCGGCTTCGTGGAGTCTGCCCGTATCGCCTCCAACACCGCCAACACCGGCGTGAACTATGAGCTGGATGCCATCGCGGCCTGCGTCATCGGCGGCGTATCCTTTGTGGGTGGTATCGGTAAGATCAGCGGCATCGTCATCGGCGTTATCATGCTGCGCCTGATCTTCGTGGCTCTGCCGCTGGTGGGCATGGACCAGAACCTGCAGTATGCCATCAAGGGCGGCATCATCCTGTTCGCCTGCGCTCTGGATATGCGCAAATACCTGGTCAAGAAATAATCCTTTTGTGCACACGCCGCCGGGCCGCTCCGACCCGGCAGGAAAGGGGCGGCTGTCCGGTAAAACGGGCGGCCGCCCTTTTCCCGTTTTCGCTGGAAAAGCAGCCAGATGCTGCCAAATATGATATACTGTTCTAAGAAAAACAAATAACCCTTGGAGGGGATACAATGGAAGGTTACCGCATCCTGTTGGTGGATGACGAGGAAGAGCTGCGGGCGGGCATCCGCCGCCGCATCGACTGGGAGGCGCTGGGCTTTGTGCTGGCGGGGGAAGCCGCCAACGGGCAGGACGCGCTGGAGCTGGCCGAGCAGCTGCGGCCGGACGTGGTGCTCACCGACATCAAGATGCCCTTTATGGACGGGCTCACCCTCTGCCGCCAGCTCAAGACCCAGCTGCCGGCGGTGCGGCTGGTGATCTTTTCCGGCTTCGACGAGTTCGACTATGCCCGGCAGGCCATCGGCATGAACGTGTTTGAATATCTGCTCAAACCCATCACCTCCACCGAGCTGAGCGACGTGCTGGTGCGGCTGAAAAAGGCCATGGACGAGGAGCGCGCCCACCAGAAGGATATGGAAAAGCTGCGCCGCAGCTACGAGGAAAATCTGCCGGTGCTGCGCGGGCTGTTTTACACCCGCCTGCTCAGCGGCCAGCTCAAGCCCGGCCAGATCATGGAACGGGCCGCCCGCTATGAAATCGAGCTTTCCGGCAAGAGCTGGGCGGCGGCCCGGGTGCATGTGAGCGATCTGGGCGACGACCCGGACGAGCTGATCCTGCTGTCGCTGCAGAATTTCTTTGCGGAAAACACCGTGCTTACCGGCTGCCAGCCCCACTGGTGTTTGTACGACGATGATCTGGCGGTAATCGCCGCCTTTGAGGGGGGCGCCGCCATGTACAGCCTGCTTCAGGAGCTGGAGCGGGTGCGGGCGCTGGCCGAGACCCTGCTGGGGCTGCGGCTCACCGTGGGCGTGGGCCTTGCGGTGGAAACGCCGGGCCAGCTGGCCCGGTCGGTGCAGGGGGCGAAAAGCGCGCTGGATTATCGCTCCATTCTGGGGCCGGGGAGAACCCTGTACATCGGGGATCTGGAGCCCCGGGGCGCGGTGGCCCTGCCCTTTGACGCGGCGGCCGAGCGCCAGCTGGTGAACGCGGTGAAGCTGGGCACGCCGGAAAAGGTGCGCCGCTTCACCCGGGGCTGGCTCAGTCAGGCCCGGAGCGACAGCTCCATGAGCCAGATGCAGTGCTTTTTTCTGGAGCTGGTGGCCTGCCTGATGCGCCTTGCCCGGGAGGGCGAGATCCCGCAGGAGGAGGTGTTCGGCCCCGGCTTCACCGGCGCGGTGCGCATTTCCGATTTCAGCGGCCCGGAGCAGCTGGGCAGCTGGGTGGAGGAGCGCTGCCTGCATCTGCAGGAGCTGCTGCGCCGCCAGCGCAGCTACGCCGCCGCCCGCACGGTGGACAGGGCCCGGGAATTCATTGCCGAAAACTTTTCCAACAGCGATCTTTCGGTGGAGATGCTCTGCGAGCACCTGCACCTTTCACCGGCCTATTTTTCCACCATGTTCAAGAAGGAAACCGGCGAGAGCTTCACCGCCTGTGTGACCCGGGTGCGCATGGAGGCCGCCGCCGAGCGGCTGCGCACCACCGAGGAAAAAACCTACCTGATTGCCGAGCAGACCGGCTATCTGGACCCGAACTATTTCAGCTATGTGTTCAAGCGGTATTTCGGCACAAGCCCCTCCAAATACCGGGCCGCGGGCCAGCAGGGGCAGTAATCAACAGCAAAAAAAGGGGGGCAGTGTATGCTGCTGCGGGCGCTTCGGGAGCTGCGAAGCCGGTTTTCCCGCTCCTACGAACGAATGAGCATCCAGCGGGTGATCTCGCTCACCTTCACGGCGGTGGCTGTGGCGGGGGCGCTGTTCATCGGCCTTTCGCTCACGCTGCGGTATTCCGCCGTGAACCAGAAGATGCAGGCGCAGGCCAGCCAGCAGGTGCTGGCCCAGGTGAACCTTTCGCTGGACAATCACCTTCGGCGGATTATGCGGGTGTCGGACACGGTGTATTACCGGCTTTTGAAAAACGCCGATCTGGCCGAGGGCCTTCCCACCGACAGCCTTTCGCTGCTGTATGAGGAAAACCGGGATTCCCTTGTGTCCATCGCGGTGTTCGATTCCGACGGCAATCTGGTCACCGGGGCCCCGCTCAGTGAGCTGAAGGCCGGGGCGGATCCGGCGTCGCAGGGCTGGTTTTCCACCGCGCTGGGCCAGATCGAGAACATCCACTTTTCCACCCCCCATGTGCAGGATCTGTTCCAGACCGCGGACGGCAGCTACCACTGGGTGATTTCGCTGAGCCGTCAGGTGCAGCTGACCCGGGGCGGCGCCAGCGAGAGCGGTGTGCTGCTGGTGGACATGAGCTTTTCCGGTGTGGAGCAGATCTGCCGCAACACCAGCCTTGGGGCGGACGGCTATCTGTATATCGTGGACGCCAACGGCGAGCTGATCTATCATCCCCGCCAGCAGCTGATCTATGCGGGTCTTGTGCAGGAAAACAACCTGGCTGCCTCCCGCCTGAGCGACGGCACCCACTGGGAAAAATTTCAGGGCGAGCGGCGGCAGGTGACGGTGAAAACCGTGGGCTACACCGGCTGGAAGCTGGTGGGCGTGGTTCCGGTGCAGGGGCTGGCGGTGACCACCGCCCAGTTCGTGCTGTTTGTGGCCTCGGTGCTGCTGTTCTCCATTTTCCTGCTGGTGTTCGTGAATGGGCGGCTTTCCGCCCACATCGCGGATCCCATCCGCCGGCTGGAGCAGGCAGTACGCCAGACCGGCCGGGGCGGCGAGATGCCCCAGGTGCCGGAGGAGGGCTGCTATGAGGTGCGCCGGCTGGAGCACTCCATCCGGTCCATGGTGTCCACCATGCGCCATCTGATGGACGACATCATCCAGCAGGAGGAGGACAAGCGCCGCAGCGAGCTGGAGGTGCTGCAGTCCCAGATCAACCCCCACTTCCTTTACAACACGCTGGACTCGGTGATCTGGCTCACCGAGAGCGGCCGCTACGAGGATTCCATCCGCATGGTCACGGCGCTGGGGCGGCTGTTCCGCATCTCGCTGAGCCGGGGTAAGCGGGTGATCCCGCTGGACAGCGAGCTGGACCACGCGGGCTATTACATGACCATCCAGCGCATCCGCTACAAGAACAAATTCACCTTCGAGATCAGCCGCGAGACCGACACCGCCGGCCTTTACTGCCTGAAGCTGATCATCCAGCCCCTTTTGGAAAATGCCATCTACCACGGCATGGCCGCCGAGGACGACGACGGCCGCATCGCGGTGCGTGTCTGGCGGGAAGGGGACGATGTGTACATTGATGTGACCGACAACGGTCTGGGCATGCTGCCGGAGGTGGCGGCCTCCCTGCTGGACGAAAGCCGGCCCCTGCCCGCCAAGGGCTCGGGCATCGGGGTGCGCAACGTGCACCGGCGCATCCAGCTGGCCTACGGGCCCCGCTACGGTCTGGAATTCTACAGTGAGCCGGACGAGGGCACCACTGCCCGCATTCATCTGCCGGTGCTCACCCAGCCGGAGGAGACCGGCGGCAAAAAGGAGGGCATGGCATGAAGAAGAAAGGGGATACGGCCTGGCAGATGATCGTGCTGGGCCTGCTGGCCGCCGCCATGGTGGTAAGCCTGATGATTCCCGAATCCCTGCTCACCCCCGCCGGCCCCAAACGGGTGGAGATCTCGATTCTGCTGCGGCAGGGCGACAGCGCGGTCTGGGCCACCGCCCGGCAGGGCATGGAGCAGGCCGCCGAGGATCTGGGCGCCGAGCTGCGCTTCCTCACGCTGGAGGCGGAGGAGGGGGCCGATCAGGTGGAGCTGCTGCGCCGTCAGGCAGACATGGGCGTGGATGCGGCGGTGGTCATCCCGGCGGACTGCGCGGCGCTGGAGCAGCAGCTGGACGGCTGGCAGGCTCTGCCGGTGGTCACGCTGGAATCCCAGGTGGAGGGCGCCCGGGCCTTTGTGGGCCCCAGCGACGAGGAGCTGGGCCGGCTGCTGGCCGAACAGGCGGCCCGGGGATGCGCGGTGTCCGGTGAGGTGCTGCTCTGGAATGCCTTTCCCGGCTGCGCGGGCCCGGCCCGGCGGCTGGAAAGCGCCAAAGCCGCGCTGGAAGCGGCGGGCTATGCGCCCCGGGTGTGTGAGAAGCTCACCGCCGAACAGCTGGAGCAGGCGGACGCGGTGCTCTGCTTCGAGCCGGTGAGTCTGGAGCAGGCCGCCGCGCTGGCGGCCCAGTGTGAAACCCCGCCGCGGGTATATGGGGCGGGAGTGTCCTCCACGGTGGTGGCCGCGCTGGAAACCGGCGACATTGCCGCCGTGGCGGCCTGGAGCGATTACGCGGCAGGCTATCTGGCGGTGAGCCAGGCGGTGAACGCCGCCCGCCGCCAGCCGGTGGAAAGCAAAACCCTGCCGGTGACGCTGGTGCAGGAAGGAGAAACCTATGATCAGGACCATCAAAAGCTGCTTTACCCGGTCTTTCCCTAAGGCGGTGGCGCTGGGGCTGGCGGCTGTGCTGCTGGCCGGCTGCACCGCTGCCGGGTCGGCGGAGCCCCGCACCCTGCGGGTGGGGGTGGCGGTGTATCTGCAATCCGATACCTTCATCGGTACGCTGGTGCAGGAGCTGGAACGGCTGGCCCAGGCCCGGGAAATCGAGGACGGAGTGAAGATCAACCTGAACGTCGTGGACGGCCGGGGCTCCCAGCTCACCCAGACCGAGCAGATCGACCGGCTCATCGCGCTGGACTACGATGTGCTGTGCGTGAACATTGTGGACCGCACCAGCGCCGCCCAGCTGATCGACAAGGCCCAGGAGGCGGACATCCCCATGATCTTCTTCAACCGGGAGCCGGTGGCGGAGGATCTTTACCGCTGGAACCGGGTGTATTATGTGGGAGCCAAGGCGGAGGAATCCGGGGTGCTGCAGGGGCAGATCCTGCTGGACCGCTGGCTGAACCGGGAACAGCCGATGGACAAAAACGGCGACGGCATTCTGCAATATGTGCTGCTGGAGGGCGAGCCCGGCCATCAGGATGCCATGCTCCGCACCGAGTATGCGGTAAAGACCCTAACCGGCGCGGGGGTGGAGGTGGAAAAGCTGGCGGGCGACACCGCCAACTGGGATCGCAGCCAGGCCGCCGCCCGGATGAGCAGCTGGATCGAGCAGTTCGGCACCTCCATCGAGGCGGTGATCTCCAACAACGACGACATGGCCCTGGGGGCCATCGACGCCTGCCAGGATCTGGGGCTTACGGAGGACGAGATGCCGGTGGTGGTGGGGGTGGACGCCACCGCCCCGGCGCTGGAGGCCGTGCGGGAGGGCACCCTCTGCGGCACGGTGCGCAACGATGCGCAGGGCATTGCGGGCAGCATGCTGGAGCTGGCCCTCGCACTGGCGAAGGGCGAGGAACCGGCGGCCAGCCTGCCCCTCAGCGATGAAAAGTACGTCTGGCTGCCCTACCAGCGGGTGACCCTGCGCCAGCTGGAGGCGGAGCAGGGCGGCGTTTGAACGATTCGCCCATTCTATGGAATTTTGTATCTTGTTTTAAAAAGGATATAGGAATCGGTGAAAGAGTTTGCTATAATTTAAGCAGAAAAACTGGTTCGTGAAAATATTGCAAAGAAAGGACTTTTGTTGCATGAAAATCTCAACAAGACCCTTCGGCACCACCCGAAGCGGCGAGGAAGTGCACTGCATCCGCCTGGAGCACGACAGCGGCATTGTGGCGGAAGTTCTGAGCTACGGGGCCATTCTGCGGGCGCTGTGGGTGCCCACCGCAGCCGGGCCGGTGCAGGTGTGCGCCGGCTACGAGACGCTGGGGGAATACGAGGCGGGCACCTGCTATCTGTGCGCGGTGGTTGGCCGGTGCGCCGGCCGCATCGACGGCGGGCATTTTGTGCTGAACGGCACGGAATACCAGCTGCCCCAAAACCAGAACGGCAACCACCTGCACGGCGGCGTGGAGGGCTTTGACCGCAAGGTCTGGGGCATTCAGATCCTGCCCAGATACCGGGGCGTGCGCTTTTTCCGCCGGTCGGAAGACGGCGAGGAGGGCTACCCCGGCGCGGTGGAGGTGAGCGCCACCTACCTGTTCGAGGAGGACGGCGCGCTGACCCTGCGGTTTGACGCGCTGGCCGAGGGCGACACCATCCTGTCCATGACCCATCACGGCTACTGGAATCTGGCAGGGCAGGGCAGCGTGGGCGGCCACTTGTTCACCACCCCGGCGGATCGCTTTGCTGCCATCCGGCCGGACGGCGTGCCCACCGGCGAGCTGATTCCGGTGGAGGGCACCCCCTTCGACTTCACCCGGCCCGCGGTGCTGGAAACCCGCTGGGACAACGACCACCCCCAGCTGGCGGCGGGCAGCGGCTTTGACCACACCTTCCTGGCGCCGGGCAAGGGGCTGCGGCCGGTGTGCCGGCTGGAATGCCCCGAAAACGGCCTGCAGCTGGATGTGAGCGCCACCATGCCGGGCATTCATCTGTATACCGGCAACTTCCTGGAGCCGGTGCGCCGGGGTGCGGCGGCGCTGGAAGCCCAGTTTGTTCCGGATGCGCCCAACCACCACCAGTTCCCCTCGGTGGAATTGCCGAAGGGAAAACGCTGGGAACATCAGATCCAATACCGCTTTGCCTGCAACGGCGAAAGCGTTTGAACACCACAGGAGGAAGATACCATGCAGACGATGGAAAACTTTTTGCAGAAGGTGCGCGGGGGCGAGTACGACGACCGCCTGCGCCGGTTGTATGTGTTCCACGACACCGCCGAGGAGCTGGAAGCAGCCCGCGCCAAGGTGTGCCATGTGATCGAGGGCTTTGAGCAGGCCTTCCCCGGCGTGGACTGCGCCGGCGCCGCGGTGTTCAGCGGCCCGGGCCGCACCGAGATCGGCGGCAACCACACCGACCACCAGCACGGCTGCGTGCTGTGCGGCAGCGTGAACATGGACATTCTGGCCTGCGCGGTGCCCACCGGCGACCATTTCGTGAAGGTGGTCAGCGAGGGCTATCCCGCCCTGACCATCGACCTGAACGATCTGGCCATCCATGCGGACGAGACCAACACCTCCGCCGCCCTGATCCGCGGCGTTGCCCACGGCGTGAGCAAGGAGGACTTTGCCCTGAAGGGCTTCTGCGCCTATGTGACCAGCACCGTGCCCGGCGGCTCCGGCCTGTCCAGCTCGGCGGCGTATGAGATTCTGCTGGGCAACGTCTTCAACCGGTTCTGCTGCGAAGGCAGGCTGGACGCGGTGAAGCTGGCCCAGATCGGCCAGTATGCCGAGCGGGAGTATTTCGGCAAGCCCTGCGGCCTGATGGATCAGGCCGCCAGCTCCATCGGCGGCGTGGTGGCCATCGACTTCAACGACCCCAGCCAGCCGGTGATCCGCAAGGTGGATTACGATCTGGCCCGCTCCGGCTACCAGCTGTACATCATCGACACCCGCTCCTGCCACGCCGACCTGACCGACGACTACGCCGCCATCACCCGCGAGATGGGTGCGGTGGCCGCCTTCTTCGGCAAGCAGGTGCTGCGTCAGGTGGATGAGGCCGAGTTCTACGCCGCCATCCCCGCCGTGCGCGAGAAGGCCGGCGACCGGGCCGTGCTGCGGGCCATGCACTTCTTCGACGAGAACCGCCGTGCCCAGGCCCAGGCCCAGGCTCTGGCCGAGGGCGACATGGAGGGCTTCCTGGCGCTGGTGCGCGCCTCCGGCCGTTCCTCCTCGGAGCTGCTGCAGAATATCTGGTCGGTGGCCGAGCCTGCCCAGCAGGCGGTGACCCTGGCTCTGGCTCTGGCGGAACGGGTTCTGGCCGGCCGCGGCGCGGTGCGCGTGCACGGCGGCGGCTTTGCGGGCACCATTCAGGCCTTTGTGCCCCAGGATCTGGAAGAGAAGTTTGTGAGCAGCATGGAAGCGGTGCTGGGCGAAGGCGCCTGCCATGCGGTATCGGTGCGGCCGGAGGGCGGCTGCATGGTAATGAGCAGCGAAAAGGAGTAAGGCAATCATGACAGTGGGACAGGCAATTGCCAGCCTCGTGCAGTACGGGCTGGAGAAAAATCTGATCGAGCCCTGCGAGAAGATCTGGGCGACCAACGGCATTCTGGCCGTGCTGCGGCTGGATGCCCTGAACGAGGCCCAGCCGGTGGAGGGCGCAGCCCTGCCCGAAATCCTGAACACCCTGCTGGACGACGCGGCCAGCCGCGGCGTGATCGACGGCGAGTCCATCACCCAGCGGGACATTCTGGACACCGCCCTGATGGCGGTGCTCACCCCGCGCCCGTCTCAGGTGATCCGCACCTTTGAGGAAAAGTACGCCGCCGGCCCCGAGCAGGCCACCGACTGGTACTATCAGCTCTCCAAAGACACCAACTACATCCGCACCGACCGGATTGCCAAGGACCTGCACTGGACCACTTCCACCGAGTACGGCGAGCTGGACATCACCATCAACCTGTCCAAGCCGGAAAAGGACCCCAAGGCCATCGCGCTGGCCAAGAGCATGCCTCAGAGCGGCTACCCCAAGTGCCAGCTCTGCGCCGAGAACGAGGGCTACGCAGGCCGGATGGATCATCCCGCCCGGGGCAACCACCGCATGATCCCCATGACCGTGTGCGGCGAGCAGTGGATGCTGCAGTACTCCCCCTATGTGTACTACAACGAGCACTGCATCGCCCTGAACGCGGCCCATGTGCCCATGAAGATCGACCGCAGCTGCTTTGACAAGCTGCTGGATATCGTGACCCGCTTCCCCCACTACTTTGTGGGCTCCAATGCGGATCTGCCCATCGTGGGCGGCTCCATTCTGGCCCACGAGCACTTCCAGGGCGGCCGCTGCCTGTTCCCCATGGAGGCCGCTCCCGTGGAGCAGGAGGTCACCATCCCCGGCTTTGAGGACGTAAAGACCGGCATCGTGAAGTGGCCCATGTCCGTGCTGCGTCTCACCGGCCCGGACAAGGAGCGCATCGCCCAGCTGGCCGAGAAGATTCTCGCCGCATGGCGCGGCTACACCGATGAGGCCGCCTTCATCTTTGCCGAGACCGACGGCGTGCCCCACAACACCATCACCCCCATCGCCCGCCGCCGCGGCGCGGACTACGAGATGGATCTGGTGCTGCGCAACAACATCACCACCGAGGAGTATCCTCTGGGCGTGTACCATCCCCATGCGGAGCTGCATCACATCAAGAAGGAGAACATCGGCCTGATCGAGGTCATGGGCCGTGCCGTTCTGCCCGCCCGCCTGAAGGAGGAGCTGGCTCTGGTGGCCGAGCTGCTGGAAAACGGCGGCGACCTGACCGCCGACGAGCGCACCGCCAAGCACGCCGAGTGGGCTGAGGACATCCGCCGCCGCCACGGCGCCTTTGCCAGGGGCGAGGCCTGGCCGGTGGTGCAGAAGGAGACCGGCCTGGTGTTCGCAACCGTGCTGGAGCACGCAGGCGTTTACAAGCGGGACGAAGAGGGCCGCGCGGCCTTCCTGCGGTTCGTGGCCAGCCTGGGCTGATCGGCTGCATTTTCTCTAAAGACATAACAAAAACGCTGTACCCTGGTTTTTTGGGTACAGCGTTTTGTTTTTAAAAAATTATTCGCCCGCCTTGCTGCGGTCGATGATCTCCTGCTGCATGGCGCGGGAAACCGCCATCACCGCCCGGAAAAAGTCGCCGGTGTAGCCCTGCATGGCCTCGGGGGCCCGGGCGGCGGCCCGGTCGATCACCGCCTGCTCCCGCTCGGGCTGCAGCACCTGCATGCCCCGCTCCAGCTTGTAGCGGGCCACCTGCTCCACAATTTCCATCCGCTGCAGAAACAGGGCGGTGAGCTGGCTGTCCACCTGGTCAATGCGGCCGCGCAGCTCGTTCAGATCCAGCTGTTCCATGGCGTTTACTCCTTTGCGTTTGCCAGAGCGGTGAGAAAGGCCTCCACCGCTTCCGGTTTGGTGGCCCAGCTGGTCACCAGACGAATCTGGGTGTGGTCGGCGTCCGGCCGGTCGTTGACCTCCCAGTGGAAATCCTTCTCCAGCTTTTCCAGCACCCGGTTGGGCAGGATGGGGAACTGCTGGTTGGAGGGGCTGTCCGACCCGAAGGGATAGCCCAGGGCGGCAATGCCCTCCTTCAGGCGCATGGCAAGGCCGTTGGCGTGTTCGCCCACCTCAAAATACAGCCCGTCGGTGAACAGCTCCTCAAACTGGATGCCCAGCAGCCAGCCCTTGGCCAGCATGCCGCCGTGCTGCTTGATGATGTAGCGGAAGTCCGGCTTTAAGGCCGGGTTCAGGATGCACACCGCCTCACCGAACAGCGCGCCGTTCTTGGTGCCGCCGATGTAGAAAGCGTCACACAGGCGGCCCAGATCGGTCAGGGAAGCGCCGCCCGCGGCCAGTGCGCTGGAAAGACGGGCCCCGTCCAGATACAGATACAGGCCCAGCTCGTCGCACACGGCCCGCAACGCTTCCAGCTCGGCGGCGGTGTACACACCGCCCACCTCGGTGGTGTTGCTCACGTAGACCAGCTTGGGCTTGACCATGTGCTCGTCCGGATGGGCGGCCACTGCGGCGCGCACTGCGTCCGGGGTCAGCTTGCCGCCCGGCGCGGCGGGCATGGCGATGCACTTGTGGCCGGTGGCCTCAATGGCGCCGGTCTCGTGCACGCAGATATGACCGGTGGAAGCGGCGATGGCCGCCTCATGGGGCCGCAGGAAGGCGCACAGGCAGGTGGCGTTGGTCTGGGTGCCGCCCACCAGAATGTGCACGTCCGCATCCGGCCGGCCGATGGCGGCGCGGATCAGCTCGTGGGCATGTTTGGAATGAGGATCGGTGGAATAGCCGAAGTTGCCCTCCAGATTGGTGCGCACCATGGCATCCAGAATGCGGGGATGGGCGCCCTCGCTGTAATCATTGGTAAAACGATACATGTTCAGCAAACCTCACTTTTACAGCAGTATTACAGTGCTGCTTGAATGGAATAAACTATCTTTTATGATACCATTTTTTCACAGAATGTCCACTGGCTGTCGTTTGTTTTTGGCGGCACTTTATGGTATACTCTAAGTTGTATCAGTATGTTATGGCAGCGCCGCGGGCAGGATACCACCCCCAAAAAGCACACCGCGGCCGCCCAAAGGAGAAACAAATGAAAGCAGTAGTCAAGGTGGGCACCTCCACGCTGGCCCACGTCACCGGTCGGCTGAACATCCGCCACATCGAGGAACTGTGCAAGGTGCTCAGCGATCTGAAAAACGCCGGCCACGAGATCATTCTGGTGTCCAGCGGTGCCATCGGCATGGGCGTTGGCAAGCTGAGCCTGCCCGGCCGCCCGGCGGATATGCCCACCAAGCAGGCCGCCGCCTCGGTGGGCCAGTGTGAGCTGATGTATACCTACGACAAGCTGTTCACCGAATACAACCACACCGTGGGCCAGATCCTCATCACCGGTGAGGATGTGGAGCACCCGGAGCGCAGCGTGAACCTGAAAAACACCCTCAGCCGCCTGCTGGAGCTGGGTGCGCTGCCCATCGTGAACGAGAACGACACCGTGTCCACCACCGAGATCGCCCTGGGCGACAACGACACGCTGGCCGCCATTCTGGCCCGCAGCGTGAAGGCGGATTTGCTGGTGCTGCTCAGCGACATCGACGGCCTGTTCACCGCCGATCCCCACAAGGACCCGGACGCAAAGCTGATGAGCGTGGTGGAAAAGATTACCCCCGAGATCGACGCGCTGGGCGGCGGCAGGGGCTCCAGTCTGGGCACCGGCGGCATGGCCACCAAGCTGCGTGCGGCCCACATCGCCACCGAAGCCGGGCTGGACATGGTCATCGCCAACGGCGCGGCCCCGGCGGTGCTGTATGATATTTTTGAAGGGGAGGCCGTGGGCACCCGGTTCCTTGCCCGGAAGGAGGCATAAACAATGACCACGCTGGAGATTCTCCGCGCCGCACGGGGGGCGAAAAACGCCCTGATGCTGGCCGATTCTGACCGGAAAAACCGGGCGCTGCTGGCCATGGCCGACGCGCTGGAGCGCAGCTGCCCGGCCATCCTTGCCGCAAACGGGCAGGATCTGGAAAACGCCCGGGGCACCGTGCCGGACGTGATGCTGGATCGGCTGCGCCTGAATGAAGAGCGGGTGGCGGGCATGGCCCGGGGCATCCGGGAAGCGGCCACCCTGCCGGATCCGGTGGGCCGGGTGCTCAGCGAAGAAACCCGCCCGAACGGCCTGCTGCTGCAAAAAGTGACCGTGCCCATGGGCGTGATCGCCATCATCTACGAAAGCCGGCCCAACGTGACCAGCGACGCGGCGGCCCTTGCCATCAAGAGCGGCAGCGCCTGCGTGCTGCGGGGCGGCAAGGAAGCGTTCCTTTCCAACAACGCCATCGTGGATGCGCTGCGCGCCGGTTTGCAGGCGGAGGGCCTGCCCGCCGAGCTGGTGAGCCTTGTGCAGGATACCAGCCGCGCCAGCGCCACCGAGCTGATGAAGGCCTCCGGCCTTGTGGATCTTTTGATTCCCCGGGGCGGCGCAGGGCTGATCCGGGCCTGCGTGGAAAACGCCACCGTGCCCTGCATCCAGACCGGCACCGGCATCTGCCACATCTATGTGGACAAGGCCGCCGACCTGGACATGGCCCTCGCCATTGTGGACAATGCCAAGACCAGCCGCCCCTCGGTGTGCAACGCCGCAGAGGTGTGTCTGGTGCATAAGGACGTGGCGCCCGAATTTCTGCCCCGGCTGCACCAGCGGCTGGTGGCCGACCGGCAGGCAAAGGGGCTGGAGCCGGTGGAGCTTCGGCTGGACCAGGCTGCCGCGAAGCTGATTCCCGGCACCCCGGCGGGCGAAGCGGACTTCGACACCGAGTTTCTGGCCTACACGCTGGCGGTGGCGGTGGTGGAGGACGTGCAGGCGGCCATCCGCCACATCAGTGCCCATTCCACCGGCCACAGCGAGTCCATCGTGACCGGCGACGAGGCCGCCGCTGCGGCCTTCACCGCAGGGGTGGACAGCGCTGCCGTGTATGTGAACGCATCCACCCGCTTTACCGACGGCGGCGAGTTTGGTCTGGGCTGCGAGATGGGCATCTCCACCCAGAAGCTGCACGCCCGGGGCCCCATGGGCCTGGCCGAGCTGGTGAGCTACAAGTACATCATCCGGGGAAACGGGCAGATCCGCTGACCGCCCGCACCCAAAGGAAGGAGAGCGATTATGGCAAATTCCATTACCAAAGAAGAACACGAGCGCAACAAACGCCGCCGGTTCCGGCAGCTGCTGGGAGCGGTGCTCTGCCTGCTGATTCTCATCGGCGCCTTCAACGTGCTGGCACTGGCCGTCAGCGGCGTTGCCTCCCTCTTCGACGATACCGACAAAAAGCTGGAATACGAATCCCGGCTGCAGACCCTTGTGATGTTCGACCCGCTGCCCTTCGCCAGCCTGGATCAGATGGACGATTCCACCGCCCGTCTTGTGAAGGAAAGCGCGATCTGGTCGGCACTGTACACCGCCCAGCAGAGCAGCACCGGGCTGGACAACTACGAGCGTGACCCGGACACCGACGCCCTGATCATGCCCGCAGTGGATGTGGACGCGGCAATTGCCGCCCTCTACGGCCCGGACTACAAGATCGAGCACGGCAGCTTCGACGGCGTGGATATGAGCTATATCTATCTGGAGGAGCAGCAGGGCTATCTGATTCCGGTTACCAGCCAGATGGGCCTGTACACCCCCAAGGTGGAGCAGCTGAAAAAGCAGGACGGCAAGCTGCGGGTCACCGTGGGCTATGTGCCCACCCCGGCGCTGAGCGGCGACTACAGCATGACCACTCCCAGCGAGCCCACCAAGTATATGGATTATATCTTCGAGAAGAACGGCCGCACCTGGTACCTCACCGCGCTGGAAACCAGCGAGATGAAGCCGGCCACCAGCAGTTCCTCCACCTCCCAGCCTGCCGAGGACGCGGTGGTGCCGGAGTTTGACCCCACCAGCGCCATTGCCGACAATGCGGACAGTGCCCTGCTGGAGAGCACGGAAAGCCAGCAGGCGGATTCCACCACGGATTCCGCCGCCACCGATGAAACCGGCGAAACCGGCGAAACGGCCGAAGAGGGCTGAGCCCTTCCGGTGTAAACAACAAAACCCCCGCATGGTTTTTCCATGCGGGGGTTTTTTCGCGTATGGGGTTACGGGGTGGGAATGTCGCCCACGCCGGAAAGCACCAGCCGGGGCCGGAAGGGGAACTGCTCAAGATCCTCCCGACGGGTCACGCCGGAAAGCACCAGAGCGGTGTCCATGCCGGATTCGATGCCGGCAATCATGTCGGTGTCCATCCGGTCACCGATGATCACGGTATCCTCCGAGTGAACGCCCAGCAGCCGCAGGCCGGTGCGCATCATCAGGGGGTTGGGCTTGCCCACAAAATAGGGAGTCTTGCCGGTGGCGGCCTGAATGGGAGCCACCAGACTGCCGCAGGAGGGGATCACTCCATCCTCGGCCGGATCCATCAGATCGCTGTTGGTGGCCACCAGCTTGGCGCCCCGGTTCACAAAGTTGATGGCCTTCACAATGTGTTCGTAGCCGTAGTTTTCGGTTTCGCCCACAATCACGAATTCCGGATCCACGGTGTTGATGGTGATGCCTGCGTCATACAAAGCGTTCATCAGCCCGTGGTCGCCGATCACATAGGCGCTGCCGTTCGGTGACTGGCTCCGGATGAAGCTGGCGGTGGCCAGGGCGCTGGTGTAGAAATGGCTCTGGTCCACATCCAGCCCCATGCGGGCCAGCTTCTGCTGGTATTCCCTGGGCGAAAGATCGCTGGAATTGGTCAGAAACAGAAAGTTCTTGTTTTCCCGGTAGAGCCAGTCCACGAATTCCTTCACACCGGGCAAAAGCCGGTTGCCGTGGTAGATCACGCCGTCCATATCGCAGATGAAGCCCTTTTTGCTGCGCAGCTGTTCCAAAATCACATGCCTCCTCGGTAAAATGCCCGGTTCCGGCGGGGGCAGCGGAGTGCCGGCGGGCGCATTGAACATGATTCGTATCTATTGTACTCTGGAATGACTGGCAGCGCCAGTGCCAAATCATAAAATGTATAAAATTCGGCAGAAAATACAGAAAATTCACTTTGGAAGACAAATCGCAAAAAAGCCCCGACTCCCAGCGGGAGTCGGGGCGAAAACGGGCAGATACTCAGCGCAGCTCGATGGTGTAATCGAAGCCGTACTCGGCCTTCAGCGCGTCCACCTTGTCCTGGCACTCCTCAATGAAGGTGGGGGTGTAAACGCTCTTGCCCTCCTTCTTGTAGTCCTCCAGAATCTGGTTCAGCTTGCCCCAGGCTTCGTCCTGGCGGGCCTGATCCATATCCTCGGGGAAGGAGATCAGAAATTCACGGTGCTTGGGAATACGAGCTTTCATAATAACGGTTCCTCCTGAAATCGTGTTTGTTTATATGCCGAACAGCCGTTTGGCGTTTTCGGTGGTTGCTGCAAAGATCACATCCGGATCCACGCCCCGGACTTCGGCCAGAAATTCGCCGGTGTGGGCGATCAGGCCGGAATCACAGCGCCGACCCCGGCAGGGCTCCGGCGCCATGTAGGGGCAGTCGGTCTCCAGCAGAATGCGCTCCAGCGGAAGGGCAGCGGCGGCCTTCACCGCCCGCTTGGCCCCCTTGAAGGTGAGCGCCCCGCCAAAGCCGATGTACATGCCCTGCTCCGCCAGCATCAGCGCGTCCTCGGCGCTGCCGGAAAAGCAGTGCACCACGCCCCTGGGTTTATACTGCTTCAATAGGGCGTATACATCTGCGTGAGCCTTCCGGTCATGCACAATGATGGGCTTGTCCAGCTCCAGCGCCAGCTTCAGATGAGCTTCGAACAGCTCCAGCTGGGCTTCCTTCGGGATGGGCCAGTGGTAGTCCAGCCCACACTCGCCCACAGCCACCGCCTTCGGGTGGTCAAACAGGGGCTTGATGGCCGCAAGCTCCGCCGCCCAGTCGCCGCCGAAGCGGGTGTTGGTGGAGGTGTCCTCCTCGATGATGCTTTCCGGGTGGATGCCCAGCGCCGCATACATATAGGGGTACTGGTCGGCCAGCGCAAGGCTGGCACGGCTGGAATCGTAGTCGGTGCCGCAGTCCACCACACCAACCACGCCCCGGCCGGGCAGCTCGCTCAGCAGAGCAGAGCGATCCTCGTCGAACTGGTGGCTGGTGTAATGGGCATGGGTGTCAAAAATGGAGTACATGCGCGCTTCCTCAGTGGATGGCGCTGCCGGGCTTCACATCGTCCGGGAAGAATACCACGGATGCACCGCCGTCCGGCATGTCGGCAGCCATGACCATGCCCTCGCTCACATACTTGCCCTTCATCATGGGCCGGGGAGCCAGGTTGGCCACGATGCCCACGTTGCGGCCGATCAGATCCTCGGGCTTGTACCACTTGGCAATGCCGGAAAGGATGGTGCGCTCCCGCTCGCCGTCGAACAGGGTCATCTTCAGCAGCTTCTTGCTCTCCTTCAGGTTCTCGCAGGTGAGCACCTTGGCCACACGCAGCTCCACCTTGCAGAAGTCGTCGATGGTGATCTCGGGCAGATGCTCGATGGGCTCGGCAGCTTCCTCAGCGGCAGGGGCAGCAGCGGCGGCAGCCTTGGCGGCTTCCTCCTCCGCGGCCTTGCGCTTGGCCTCCTGCTCGGCGGCCAGCTCAGCCAGCTCCTTGGCGGCATCGATGCGGGGGAACAGGGCCTCGCCCTTGTGTACGGTGTATTCGGTGCGGGCGCCGAAGGTGAGGGCGTCGAAGGTCAGCTCGCTCTCGGCAAGGCCCAGCTGCTCGGCCATCTTGCCGGTGGTGTTGGGCAGGAAGGGGGTGAGCAGGATGGCGCTCATGCGCAGGGATTCGCACAGGTTGTACAGCACCATGGCCAGACGGGGCTTGTTGGTTTCGTCCTTGGCCAGCGCCCAGGGAGCGGTCTCGTCAATGTACTTGTTGGCGCGCTGGATGGCCTTGAAGATCTCCTGGGTGGCCTGAGGAATCAGCAGATCGTCCATGCAGGCGGTAACCTTGGCGGGCATGGCGTTCACGGTGTCCATCAGATCCTGATCGAAGTCGCCGGCTTCGCGCTCGGCGGGCAGGGTGCCGCCGAAGTATTTCTCGATCATGGCCACGGTGCGGCTGAGCAGGTTGCCCAGGTCGTTGGCCAGGTCGGAGTTGATGCGGCTGATCAGCGCCTCGTTGGAGAAGATGCCGTCGTTGCCGAAGGGAATCTCACGCAGCAGGAAGTAACGGATGGCGTCCACGCCGTAGCGCTCGCACAGAACCACCGGATCCACCACGTTGCCCTTGGACTTGCTCATCTTGCCGCCGTCCAGCAGCAGCCAGCCGTGGCCGAACACGCGGCCGGGCAGGGGCAGATCCAGCGCCATCAGCATGGCGGGCCACAGAATGGTGTGGAACCGCAGAATCTCCTTGCCCACCATGTGGATGGTGGCAGGCCAGAACTTGTCGTAGTCGGAGTACTTCTCGTTGCCGTAGCCCAGAGCGCTGATGTAGTTGCTCAGCGCGTCCACCCACACATACATGGTGTGCTTCTGGTCAAAGGGAACGGGGATGCCCCAGGGCACGGTGGTGCGGGAAACGCAGGTGTCCTGCAGACCCTGATTGATGAAGGAGATCATCTCGTTCTTGCGGCTCTCGGGCTGGATGAACTGGGGATTCTCCTCATACAGCTTCAACAGGCGGTCGGCGTATTTGCTGGTCTTGAAGAAGTAAGCCTCTTCCTCCGCATCGTACACCTCACGGCCGCAGTCGGGGCACTTACCGTCCACCAGCTGGCTGTCGGTCCAGAAGCTCTCGCAGGGCTTGCAGTAATGGCCCTTGTAAACGCTCTTGTAGATATCGCCCTGGTCGTACAGCTTCTGGAAGATCTTCTGGCAGCTCTCGATGTGGTAATCATCGGTGGTGCGGATGAACCGGTCGTAGCTGATGTCCAGCAGCTTCCACAGGTCCTTCACGCCGCCTTTGCCCTCCACGATCTCGTCCACATACTGCTTGGGGGTCACGCCCTTGGCAGCGGCCTTGTCCTGGATCTTCTGGCCGTGCTCGTCGGTGCCGGTGAGGAACATGACGTCCTTGCCCTGCATCCGCTTGAAGCGGGCCAGCGCATCGCAGGCCACGGTGGTGTAGCTGTGGCCGATGTGCAGCTTGTCGCTGGGGTAGTAGATGGGGGTGGTAATGTAATAGGTGTTGTTCTGGCTCATTTTCTTCTATCCTTTCATAACGGGGCCGCGAATGGAACGGTCCCGGGATTTACAAATTCTCCCACTGGGAAAAATCAATGGGCTTGCCGTGGTCGTAGGTGGTAAGATCCTTCTCGTCGATGGGGCGCACCACCCGGCAGGGGGTGCCGAAGGCCACCACGTTTGCGGGAATGTCCCGGCTGACCACGCTGCCCGCGCCGATCACCGAGTTTTCCCCGATGGTCACGCCCGGCAGGAGGATGCAGCCCGCGCCGATCCACACGTTTTTTTCAACGGTCACCGGCTTGTTGTACTGGGCCGCCAGCCGGCGCAGGCCCGGGTGGATGGGATGGGCGGCGGTGGAGATGGTCACATTGGGGCCGATCATCACATTGTCGCCCAGATAGACGTGGGTGTCGTCCACCAGCGTCAGGTTGAAGTTTGCATAAACATTGTTGCCCAGATGGGTGTAGCGGCCCCAGTTGGCGTTGAAGGGTGGCTCAAAAAAGCAGTTTTCGCCCACCTCGGCAAAGATGCGGGGCAGAAGGGCCTGATGGCCTTCCATGTCCCGGGGGTCCAGCTGGTTGTACTGGTGAATCAGTGCCCGGCATTCCATCTGCTCGCGGAAAAGCTCCGGGGAGTTGCAGCTGTAAAGCTCGCCGGTGTGCATGCGGGGTTCCAGTTCTGCCATGGAAAACACTCCTTCTTTTCGGTGTTCAGGGGGCTTAAAAACCAATGGGGGTCTTGCCGCAGGCCAGCAGGGTTTCCTCGGCCAGCACCTCGGTGCTGTCGATGAAAAAGTCGTCCAGCCCTTCGTCCCGCTTGATGAGCGAAAGCTCGGTGCAGCCAAGCACCGCCTTTTCGCAGCCCGCGGCACGCAGCTCGGCGGCGATCTCCATGAAAATCTTCATGTCGGCCCGCTGGCCCTTTTTGATCTGGTCGTAGATGATGTTCATCAGCTGGGTCTGGCGGGGCAGGGAAGGAATGGCAAAATCGATGCCCTCGGCCCGGCACATGCGCTGGTAGGTGCAGCTGCCCACGGTGCCGCTGGTGGCAAGAATGCCCAGCCGGGTGCAGCCCTGCGCCTTGGCGTGCTGCACGGTCAGCCGCACCATGTTCAGGATGGGCACCGGCAAACTGCGGGCCAGCCGGTCGTAAAAATAATGGGCGGTGTTGCAGGGGATGGCCAGAATGGTGGCCCCGTATTTCACCAGCATCTCCGCGTCCCGCTCCATCTGGGCGAAGGGATCGTCCTCGCTTTCGCCCAGAATGTAGGCGGTGCGATCCGGAGTGGAAGCCCGGCTGGAGATCACGATGTCCAGGTGATCCTGATCACACTGGGCGGGGGTGTGCTCGGTGAGCATCTGATAGAAATACACGGTGCTCATGGGGCCGAGCCCACCCAAAATACCCAAAACGGGATGTTCGTTCTGCATGGCCTGATTCCACGCCCCTTTGCTCAGATTGGCGGGCAGAACAGCTGCCGCCTGCAATTTATTTATTATATCACCTTTGCGCCCTCAATACAATTACAAGGCGGTGGCAGCCGGCGGGGAAAATGCGGCGGTTCAGACACAAAAAACCGCGGGATGCCGGACACGGCACCCCGCGGAGAAGTCATTCAGTACATTGGTCTGCCCTCGATTTAGATGGATTTAAAACGCTTCATCAATACGACTTTCTCGTCATACATATCGATTCACGTTCCTTTGCCATATACCGGCAGGCTTTGTCGCTTCACATTGCCTGCATCCCTGGTGGTCTACGGGCAAACATTCAGCACATTGGCGTTATCCTCATTTCGTACGATTTGATAAACTCAGATTTCAAAGCGCCTTGAAATGGTACGCGAAACATTGCTTAGTACATTGGACTCAAAGCCTCTTCTGGTTTGATTCGGATGAAAAGAAACATATCAAAAAAGGATTTCTACCGTTTTATTGCTCTGGTTTGCTGGTGATCAAAGCCGTTTACTTGGATGGATTTGGTCGAATGCGTCTTGTGGTTCCGTTACTGTTGTTCGGCTTCCATGGCTTAAAAGAGGTTGCAGACAAGACCTAAACTCAACTTTTATTTCCTTGGTGCGAAGTGATTCAGAACACTCGCATCGCTCTTGCTCCATACCAGGCTAAAATACCAATTTCCTCACATCAAACGATGCTTTAACCGTTTTTGGTACGATCCATCGGGATCAAATCCACTTTCGGTTTTTTTATAAAAACTGCTTGTTGGGCAGGGATGGGATCTACACGCTATTTGAATCTTATTCCGAAAATCCAAAACCTTTTTGGGTGTCGCCGTCTGGTTTTTCACTGTTGCTACAGGTTCTTTTGGAATCATTCTCCTTCGACCTGCGGTTTTTTCCGATCCATCGATCCTGGAAATACCGGATCATCCGGTTCATTTGATTCATTTGGAATCCTGTGTTCCAGCTTGGCCTTTGGCATTCAAGAAATCATCTTGCTGTGAAAAAGTGATTTCGGGGATTCAGCGGCAGGTCCCATCCTGCCAGATCTGGCCGGGTTCTTCAATTACCATGATGGTCCTGCTCTCCTTTCTTTCCTCGTTGCGGCTCTTCCTGTTATTCTGAACAGGTTGCCTAGAGTTTCTTGACCTTGGTTTTATCTCCCTTGGTGTGTCTATAATATACCACACAAAAAGCCCGGTGTATATTGACAAAGTGGATATACTTATGATGTATTATTTGTATATTTGTTGCATTGTAAAATGCGGGGATTTGGTGCTATAATAAAAATGTTGGAGTGCATCCCGGCATCCTTGCTGTGGGTGCACTGTTTTTTTGCAGCCGGGGCAAGCGAAAAGCCGCTGCTATTTAATGTATTATATATAGGGCAGAGAAAAGGTCGGCAAAAAACTTCAAAAAATTTTTCAAAAATCTGTTGACAAACCGTATATCCGGGGGTATAATGATGAAGCTGTCAGATGTGGCCCGTTGGTCAAGCGGTCAAGACGGCGGCCTCTCACGCCGCAAACGGGAGTTCGATTCTCCCACGGGTCACCATATATGCACTTCTAGCTCAGTTGGTAGAGCAGCTGACTCTTAATCAGCGGGCCCAGGGTTCGAGTCCCTGGAAGTGCACCATTTGTTCCTCCTTAGCTCAGTCGGTAGAGCATGCGGCTGTTAACCGCAGGGTCGTTGGTTCGAGCCCAACAGGGGGAGCCAGAAAAAAGCGCATCGGATAACCGGTGCGCTTTTTCTTTTGTAAAACACCCAACGACCCTGTGCGTTAATAGCCGCAAGAACCGGCAAGGAGCAATAAAGCAAAACCGATTGAACAGGCAAAACGGCGCAGGGCGGCTGTTACCTTTGCCGGAGCCGATCTGAGCCCAGTGGGCGATGCAGCGAGGCGGAGGCGGGCCCGGAAACAGAGCGATGTGCCGCGGGCCGGTGGCCCGTGGTGCAGCGCGACAATTTCCGGGCTCGGAATGGTCGTTGGTTCGAGCCGGGCAGGAAGAGCCGGGGCGGGCGGCGTGCTCACTCAAAAAGCAACCGAATAAAAAGCGTACCGGTCAATGAACGGCCGGTACGCTTTTTATTATGTGTTCTGCGTCTGCATTTCGGCGGGGACATGAAGGCGAAAGCTGTTTTTCTGGGTTCGCTTGCTTTCATACATGGCCTGGTCGGCGGCCAGATGCAGCGCCGCGTAGTCCGGCTGCACCGGCGGCGAAAGCGCCACGCCGATGCTGGCCTTGACCGGGCCGTTCAGTTGAGGCAGGGAAATTCGTTCCAGATGGGTCAGGATCATCTGTGCGCGCCGGGCCATCAGATCCGGGTCCAGCGGGCTTTCCAGAAATACCACAAATTCGTCGCCGCCCACCCGGGCTACAATGTCTCCCGCCCGGAACAGGTGCTTGAGCACGTCGCTCACCGCAACCAGCACCTGATCGCCCACCGAGTGGCCCAATGTGTCGTTGATCTGCTTGAAATCATCCAGATCAATCATGAACAGCACGCCGCCGCCCACCTTTTTCAGTCGGCGGGAAATCATCTCTTCGGCGCTGCGATTATAGACCCCGGTGAGCACATCCATACTGGCCCGGCGCAGCAGATCCTGCTCCCGGTCAAATCGTTCGGTGATGTCGGTGAGCTTGCCCACGATCCGCCCGCCGGCCCCGCGAACGCCTTTCAGCGCCTTGCAGCGGCATAAATAGACCCAGATCTGCCCATCCTGCCCCAGAAAGGCCACCTCTGCCTTGATCACCGGCCCGCCGGGCCGGGCTGCCCGCAGCAGACGGCGCAGTTTGTCCGCTGCTTCGGTCAGGCCCCGGCCGCCTGCGTCGCCGCGCAGGGGCAGCAGATCCGGCAGCCCCAGCACCGCCGGCGCTGCGGGTGTGAATTCCAGGCGGGTAGAATCGCAATCGTATTCAAACAGAAGGGTGTCGGTGAATTCCTTTAGAACATTCGTCACATTCATGGGGTGTGTCTCCTGATGAAAAAGGATATTTTCTCCTATTATACGGCATGGATTCCCCCAAAGCAAGGAAAATATGAATTATTTAGTGTATGCTAAATGCGTTACACATCATTTATCGGAAAAGCTGTGCAGAATAAAATAATGATAAAAGGTGATGTGTTATGCGAAAGACCCGAGAATGCAGCAATCTGAAAACCCTGGGAGCAGACATCAAGGCCGCACGGCATGCCCTGCGGCTGACCCGGCGCGCTCTGGCCGAGCAGCTGGGCATTGATCCGCGCTATCTGGCCAACATCGAAAACAGCGGCAGTCTGCCCAGCCTGCCCATTTTCTATGAGCTGGTGCGCATCTGCAAGCTGCCGCCGGAACGCTACTTTTTTGAACAGCAGGAAAACCAGCCCAGCGAGCAGCGCCGCCGCGTGAGCCAGAAGCTCACCCTGTGCAGCGAGGAATTTCTGCCGGTGGTGGAGGGTGCGCTGGACGGTGCGATCCAGGTGCAGGAGAATCGCATCGAGCAGGAGGAGTGACCGCTGCGGAAAAACGCTCTTTGCTGAAAAAAGCGGAATTGTTCTTGAATGGGGAACAATTCCGCCCTTTTTTTGCAAAAAAGCAGCGGCGGGGCCCCTTTGCGTCTTGACGAAGCGGCCCCGCCGCTTTAATATTAGATATGTTACGGGCAACCCCCGGTCCGCGGGGGAAAAACAAGCGGCGGCGCAGCCAGCGTCGCGGTAAGGAGTATGAAGATGAAAAACAGCGAAAAGAATTTCGACACCATTGTGGCCCTGTGCAAAAACCGGGGCTTTGTGTATCCGGGCAGCGAGATCTACGGCGGCCTGGCCAACAGCTGGGACTACGGCCCCCTGGGCGTGGAGTTCAAGAACAACGTGAAGAAGGCATGGCTGAAAAAGTTCGTGCAGGAGAACCGCCTGAACGTGGGCCTGGACGCCGCCATCATCATGAACCCCCAGACCTGGGTGACCACCGGCCATGTGGCTGGCTTCTCCGACCCTCTGCTGGACTGCAAGAGCTGCAAGGCCCGCCACCGTGCCGACAAGCTGATCGGCGACGTGCACCCCGAGGTGAACGTGGACGCCATGAGCTTTGAGGAGATGGACGCCTTCATCAACGAGCATGAGGATGTGGTCTGCCCCGTGTGCGGCAAGCACGACTTCACCCCCATCCGTAAGTTCAACCTGATGTTCAAGACTGCCATCGGCGTCACTGAGGACTCCTCCAGCACCTGCTACCTGCGTCCCGAGACCGCTCAGGGCATCTTCGTGAACTTTGCCAACATCCAGCGCACCACCCGCCGCAAGCTGCCCTTCGGCGTGTGCCAGGTGGGCAAGGCCTTCCGCAACGAGATCACTCCCGGTAACTTCACCTTCCGTACCCGCGAGTTCGAGCAGATGGAGTGCGAGTTCTTCTGCAAGCCGGACACCGATCTGGAGTGGTTTGCCTACTGGAAGGACTTCTGCAAGAACTGGCTGCTGAGCCTGGGCATCAAGGAGGAGAACCTGCGCCTGCGTGACCACGAGCCCGCCGAGCTGGCCTTCTACTCCCGCGCCACCACCGACATCGAGTACGCCTTCCCGTTCACCGACTGGGGCGAGCTGTGGGGCATTGCCGACCGCACCAACTACGACCTGGGCCGCCATCAGGAGGCCAGCGGCAAGAGCCTGGAGTACTTCGATCCCGACACCAACGAGCACTACATCCCCTATGTGATCGAGCCCTCTCTGGGCGCCGACCGTGTGGCTCTGGCCTTCCTGTGCGAGGCTTACGATGAGGAAGTGCTCACCGACGGCAAGGGCAAGGAGGACAAGCGCGTGGTTCTGCGCCTGCATCCCGCCCTGGCTCCCTACAAGGCCGCCGTGCTGCCCCTGTCCAAGAAGCTGGGCGAGCAGGCCATGCCCATCTGGCAGGAGCTGAGCAAGTACTTCATGGTGGACTACGACGAGACCGGTTCCATCGGCAAGCGTTACCGCCGCCAGGACGAGATCGGCACCCCGCTGTGCATCACCGTGGACTTCGCCACCTTCGGCAGCGACACCGAGGAAGGCGACGGCTGCGTGACCATCCGTGACCGCGACACCATGGAGCAGGTTCGTCTGCCCATCAGCCAGGTCAAGGACTACATCGAGAAGAAGATTCAGTTCTGATTGATTCAGAACGGGCGGGGCTTTTAAAGCCCCGCCTTTTTCGCTATAATAAAGGCAATTGTGAAATGCAGAGCCGCAAGAGCCTGCAAAAATTTCAGAAAAAGCGAGGAATGAAGCAATGAATCAGGAACTGCTGAACAAATATGCCGCCTTCACCGTGCAGGTGGGCGTGAACGTGCAGAAGGGCCAGACCCTTATCATCCGCTGCCCGGTGGAGGGCGCTTACTTCGGCCGCGCCTGCATGGAGGCCGCCTACAAGGCCGGCGCCCGGGATGTGGTCATCCGCTGGGAGGACGAAAAGGCCGCCCGCATCCGCATGGAGCTGGGCGAGGAGGAAGCCCTGAGCGAGACCAAGCCCTACGAGCTGCGCAGCTATCTGGACTATGCCGAGAGCGAGGGCGGCTGCTGCCTGCTGGCCATCCATGCCTCCGACCCGGAGATCTTCAAGGGTCTGGACACCGCCAAGATCAACCGGGTGAGCCTGGCCAAGCAGGAGGCCATGAAGTCCTGGCGGGAATACACCATGAAGGATCGGGTGCAGTGGTGCGTGGTGGCCATCCCCACCCCGGCCTGGGCCGCTTCCGTGTTCCCCGGCATGCCCGAGGACGAGGCCCAGGAGAAGCTGTGGAGCGCCATCTTCGACGTGTGCCGGGTCACCGGCGGCGACCCGGTGAGCGCCTGGAAGGAGCATGTGGCCAAGACCAGCGCCTGCCGCGACAAGCTCAATGAGCTGCAGCTGGAGAGCATCCACATGACCAGCGCCAACGGCACCGATCTGACCGTGGGTCTGGCCGAGGGCCACACCTGGGAGGGCGCCTGCAGCAAGGCCGAGAACGGCGCGGTGTTCATCGCCAACGTGCCCACCGAGGAGGTGTTCACCGCACCCCACCGGGAGCGGGTGAACGGCGTGGTCAAGGGCACCAAGCCCTATGTGTACAACGGCCAGCTGATCGAGGGCTTCTCGGTTACCTTCAAGGACGGCGTTGTGGTGGATTACTCCGCCGAGAAGAACGCCGAGCTGCTGGGCCAGCTGCTGGACAGCGACGAGGGCGCCCGCCGCATCGGCGAGATTGCTCTGGTGCCCGCCTCCAGCCCCATCAACCGCAGCGGTCTGCTCTTCTACAACACCCTGTTTGACGAGAACGCCGCCTGCCACATCGCCTTCGGTGCGGGCTACCCCACCACCGTGAAGGGCGGCGCGGCCATGACTACCGAAGAGCTGCTGGCCTGCGGCGTGAACGATTCCGCCATCCACGAGGACGTGATGGTGGGCGCGGAGGACATGACCATCACCGGCCTGACCAAGTCCGGCGAGGCCGTGACCATCTTCGAAAACGGCGAGTGGGCCATCGGCTGAATGAATTTTTCACACAAAGGAGGGGCGCCTGTGGAAAACACAGCGGCCGTGAAACGATGGGGCGCAGCGGCGGGGCTGGCCTGGCTGAGCAGCCTGGCCTTCTCGCTGGATGTGCTGGACCCGGTGGCCCGGGCAAAGGAGCAGTCGGTGGAGGGAATGGCCCTCACCGTGCTGCTGGCGGTATTTTACCACTGGGCCATGGAAAAGACCCCGGCGGACAGCCGGCAGCAGCGGCGGATGCTGCCGCTGGCGGCGCTGCTGGGCCTGTTCACTCTCACCGGCCTGAGCATGGAAGCCAGCGACAGTCTGGCCTTCCTGTATTCCGGGCTGGTCTGCCTTGCCAAGGCCGCGGCGGTCTGGGCGGGGTATGCGGTGCTGATCTATTTCTGCCTGCGGGCGGTGTTTTACGGGCTGGACCGGCTGGCCGCTTCGCCCGGCCGCAGCCGGAAGGGGCCGGGCTGGCTGAAAACGGCCAGCCCCAAAACCGTGCTCTGCAGCATGGGGGTGATTCTGCTCTGCTGGCTGACCTACTACATCTGCCTGTTTCCCGGCGCGTCCAACAGCGACACCTGGTGGCAGCTGGAGCAGGTGACCGGCGCCCAGCCGCTGAATGCGGGCCATCCGCTGCTGCACACCTTTTTGCAGAGCGGGCTGATTCTGGCGGGCAAAACCCTGCTGGGCAGCTGGAACGCCGGGGTGTTTCTGGCGGTGCTGGTGCAGAGCCTGTCCATGGCGGCGGTGCTGGCGTACAGCGTGCATTTTCTGGTGCGGCTGAACGTTCGGCCCGTTCTGCTGGGTCTGCTGCTGGCACTGTATGGCCTTGTGCCCACCTTCCCACGGTCTGCCACCATCCTGATGAAGGACACCCCCTACAGCTTTTCGGTGCTGCTGTTCACCGTTCTTGTGCTGGAGGCGGTGCTGCTGCCCCAGCAGTTCGCCGCGAAGCGGTATAAAAAGCCGCTGGCGGCGCTGGCAGCCTTTCTGGTGTGCACCATGCGCTACAACGGCCCGGTGCTGCTGATCGGCGTACTGCTGTTCTCCGGCCCGGCGCTGTGGAAAACGGCGAAAAGCGGCCGGGCCCGGGCGGCGCTGGCCGCATGGCTGGTGCTGCCGCTGGTGCTGGGCTACGGCATCTCCGCCGGGCTGAAAGCACTGCCCGGCGTGGAGCAGGCTAACCCCAACGAGACCCTGAGCGTGCCGCTGCAGCAGACCGGCCGCTTTGTGCGGGATTTCGGCGATGAGGTCACCGACGAGGAGCGCGAAGTCATCGACCGGGTGGTGCAGTACGATCAGCTGGCCGAAGTCTATACCCCCTGGCTGGCGGATCCCATCAAGTCCTACATCAACCGGGAGGACGCCACCGACGCGGATCGGGCAGCCTACCGGCAGGTCTGGATGGCCCAGACGCTGCGCCATCCGGTGAACGCGCTGGAGGCCTTTGTGAACCTGAACTACGGCTGGGTGTATCCCGGCGTGACCAATCCCTGCTGGAGCTACAGCCCGGTGGCGGACAACGACTATGTGACCCGCCCGGCGGTGCTGGACCGGCTGGAAGCGTTGCTGGACAAGGCGGATTTTGCCTTTCTTTTGCCGGTGACCAGCTGGTTTGAAAATCTGGGCCTTGCGGCCTGGGGTCTGCTGGCGCTGGGGGCCTGGCTCTCGGCCCGGCGGGTGAAGGGCCTGGGCGGCGCGCTGAGCATGCAATATCTGACGCTGCTCATGTGCCTGTTCGGCCCGGTGTTCTTCGGCCATGGCCGCTATGGCTGGCCGCTTTTGTTCTGCTGGCCGGTGCTGCTGGCGGCGGCGATCTTCGCGGCGCGCAGAAACGGGGGCCGCGCATGAATCAGCGCTATCTGCGGCCAGCCGGCGCGGATCTTTTCCGGGTGCTGGCGGTGGGCATGGTGGGCGCGTTCCATTTCTGGCAGCAGAGCTGGGTGGGGCTGCCCGGGCTGGATTTTCTTGCCCGCAGCGGCGGCGCCTGGGTGGACGGCATGATCCTGCTTTCCGCCTTCTGCCTGTATCTGCCTTATGCCCACGCCTGGGCACAGCGCAGCCCCTTTCCCGGCTGCCGGGGCTTCTGGCGGCGGCGGGCGGTGCGCATTCTGCCGTCCTATTATGCGGCGGTGCTGGTAAGCGCCGCGGTGCAGGCGGCGGCCCACCGGCCCGACCGGGACTTCTGGCTGGACGTGGGCAGCCACCTGTTTCTGATCCCCACGCTGGTGCCCCAGGGCTATGTGCACTGCCGTACCAACGGCGCGCTGTGGACCGTGGGGGTGCTGGTGCTGTTCTATCTGCTGTTTCCGCTGCTGGCCCGGGCGTTTTACGCCTGGCCTTTGCCGGTGCTGGCGGGCCTGTGCGCTGCGCAGGAACTGTATGCCCGCTGCCGGGTGCTGCCCATGCAGGGGGTGGAATACAGCATGCGCTTCAACCAGCTGCCCGCCTTTTTCGGGGTGATCGGGCTGGGCTTTGCCGCCGCGCAGGCGGTGGCACTGCTGGCGCCCGGGCAGACCCGGCGCCGGGAATGGGCCTTTGTGCCGGTGGCGCTGGCGGGCCTTGCGGGCGCTTTGTGGGTGCTGCGCCGCATCGCCTACTGGCAGGATGGCCCCCATGGTCAGCTGGTCTGGCGGCTGCCGCTGGCGGTCTGCTTTGCGGTCTGCCTGATCGGGCTGTGCCTGGGCCCCCGGCTTCCCGGGGCAGGGCTGTGGGCGGCGCTCAGCGCCATCAGCTACAATTTTTATATCTGGCATCAGTGGCTGGCGGTGCGCATCAAGTATGATCTGCGCATTCCTCCCTGGCAGGGGGAAACGCCCCGCCGGTGAATAATGTTTAAGTAGTCCTCCCGTGCTGCGCATTCCTCCCTGGCAGGGGGAAACGCCCCCCAACCAGCTGGGGCAAACCGGCTGGATGTACACTTATCTGGTGCTGATCTGGGCGGTGGCTCTGGTCGCCGCCTGGCTGGCCACCCGGTTCATCGAGCAGCCGGCGGCACGGCGGCTGCGGGTGCTGGCCGGGCTGGAACCCGCAGCCCCCAAAGCGGCCGGCGTGCCGGCCTGAACCGTTCGCCGCTGGGAAACTTTCCCTGCGGGGCTTGCAAAGCCGGGCCGGATATGATATAGTAGCTAGTGTAAGAATAAGATTTGAATGGAGAGTGGGCCGCAAGGCCCGCTCTTCTTGCTTGTTTGGGCAAAATATGCAATGGGAGGTTTTGCAGATGGCAAAAGCAAAAGGCGGCCAGAACACGGTGCAGCAGGTGGAAGCCCTGGTGCGCCCCGTGATCGAGGGCATGGGCCTGATTCTGTGGGACGTGCGCTTTGAAAAGGAAGGGCCGGACTGGTACCTGCGGGTGCTGATCGATCCCGCCGGCGAGGGCCCGCTGGACATGAACACCTGCGAAGCGGCCAGCCGGGCCATCGACCCGGTGATCGACGCCGCCGATCCCATCGACCAGGCCTATTTCCTGGAGGTGGGTTCCCCCGGACTGGGCCGCCGGCTCACCCGGCCGGAGCATTTTGCCCGTTATCTGGGCCAGAAGATCGCCGCCCGCCTCATCCGGCCGGACGAGAGCGGCAACCGGGAGATCGCGGGCCTGCTGCGCGGCATCGAGGGCCAGACCGTGACGGTGGAAACCGAAAACGGCCCGGTAAACTTCGAGCTGGCAGCTGCCAGCTTCGTGAAGCTTTGCGACGACGAGGACCTGTTCTAAACCGGTTTTTATAGATTAGAGCCAGACAAATTGGAGGAGATCGAAAAAAATGAATGCAGAATTTTTTGAAGCGCTGACCATGCTGGAAAAAGAGCGTGGCCTGACCGCTGAATACCTGATCGAGAAGATCAAGGCCGCCATCGTGATCGCCGTGAAGAAGGATTACGAGGTGGAGGACGAGAACGTGCTGGTGGAGATCGACACCGTGACCGGCAAGTTCAATGTGTCTCTGGTGCGCGACATTGTGGAAGAGGTGGAGAACCCCCACACCCAGCTCACTCTGGAGGAGGCCCAGGCCATCCGCAAGACCTACAAGATGGGCCAGCGCGTGGTGACTCCCCTCAAGACCAAGGACTTCGGCCGCATTGCCGCCCAGACCGCCAAGCATGTGATCCGTCAGGGCATCCGCGAGGCCGAGCGCAACCAGCTGTTCAACGACATGCAGGGCAAGGCCCACGAGATCGTGACCGCCCGCGTGACCCGCGTGGATCCCGATCGCGGCCTGGTGGCTCTGGACATGGGCAAGGGCGAGGCCATTCTGCCCCGCTCCGAGCAGGTGCCCGGCGAGGAGTTCTTCGAGGGCCAGCATGTGCAGGTCTATGTGAAGGACGTTGTGGTCACCGAGCGCGGCCCCCGCGTGATCATCAGCCGCACCAGCGAGCAGCTGGTCAAGCGCATGTTCGAGATGGAAGTGCCCGAGATCTTCGACGGCACCGTGGAAATCCGCGCCATCAGCCGTGAGGCCGGCGTGCGCACCAAGATGGCCGTCTGGAGCAAGGACGAGAACATCGACCCCGTGGGCGCCTGCATCGGCGCGCACGGCGCCCGCGTGGGCAAGATCGTGGAGGAGCTGCACGGCGAGAAGATCGACGTGGTGCGCTGGAGCGAGGACGTGAGCGAGTTCATCAGCGCCGCTCTGAGCCCCGCCAAGGTGGTCAAGGTGGAGATTCTGGAAGGCGATAAGAAGGCCTGCCGCGTCACCGTGCCCGACCATCAGCTGAGCCTGGCCATCGGCAACAAGGGCCAGAACGCCCGCCTGTGCGCCCGCCTGACCGGCTACAACATCGACATCCGCCCCGAGAGCGGCTACTACGGCGAGGAGGAAGAGCAGCCCGCTGCTTCCAGCGAGGAATAAGCCCTTCGCCCCAACAATCAACGGAAAGGAGCGTCCCACCGCGATGCAACAACGTAAGATCCCGCTGCGCCATTGCCTTGGCTGCAACGAGTCCAAACCGAAAAAGGAGCTGGTGCGCGTCGTGCGCAGCCCGGAAGGGGAGATCTCTCTGGATCTTGTGGGCAAAAAGCCCGGCCGGGGCGCTTACCTTTGCCCCAGCGCCCAATGCCTGGCCAAGGCCCGCAAGGCCAAGCGGCTGGAGCGCGCGCTGGATACCCAAATTCCGCCCGAGGTATACGAAAGCATCGAGCGCGAAATAGAAGGAGCCGAGCGTGGAGAATAAACAAAAACTGTTGTCGGCTGTTTCCCTGTGCCGCAAGGCCGGCAAGCTTGTGATGGGCTTTGACGCGGTGCGCGAGAGTGTGATGAGCGGCAAGGCGTGGCTGGTGCTGCTGGCGGCCGACGTGAGCGACGGCACCGCCAAGCGGATGGCCCGCACCTGCGAGGACATCACCGAATGCCGCCGGATGCCCCTCACCCAGCTGGAGCTGTGCGGCATAAGCTATAAGAAAGTGGGCGTGTACAGCGTGCTGGACGAACATCTGGCCAACCTGTGCAGCCAGTACCTGGCGGATGAAAAGGAGGAAAACGAATGACCATTAAATATAAAGTGAGCGATGTGGCGAAGGACCTGAACGTCCCCGCCAAGCAGATCGTGGACCTGCTGGCCCAGAAGGGCGGCGAGGTGAAAAAGACCGGCGCCAACCTGACCGAGGAGGAAGTGAACCTGGTGTTCGAGCATTTCACCCAGGCCAACGCCGAGGCCAGCCTGGATGCCTATCTGGACAGCGCACCCAAGCCCCAGCCCAAGGCCAGCGAGGTGCTGAAGAAGGCCGACGGCACCGTGGTGGAGATGAACAACAATAAGAAAAAGGCCGACAAGAAGAAGGCCGAAGCCAAGCCCGAGCCCGTGAAGCGCGAGGTCGTGACCAAGGTTGTGGACACCCGCACCGTGGACGTGAACCTGGACCGCTTCAACGAGAAGTTCGACGAGCTGGCTTCCACCAAGAACGTGGAGAACCGCCGCAAGCCCCAGCCTGCCGGCAACAAGCAGAAGTTCTCCAACAACCGCAACAAGAAGGGCCAGAATTTCCCCAAGCGCCGCGAGACCGAGGCCGAGCGCCTGCAGCGCATCCAGCTGGAAAAGGCCCGCAAGGCCCAGCTGAAGGTGCAGATCCCCGAGGAGATCACCGTGGGCGAGCTGGCTACCCGCCTGAAGCAGACCGCCGCCAACGTGATCAAGAAGCTGATGGGTCTGGGCGTAATGGCCAGCGTGAGCGAAGTCATCGACTTCGATACCGCCAGCCTGATTGCCGATGAGTTCGGCGCCAAGGTGGAAAAAGAGGTGCATGTGAGCATCGAGGAGCGCCTGTTCGAGCAGGACGAGGATCCGGAAGAGAGCCTGCAGGAGCGCCCGCCCGTTGTGGTGGTTATGGGTCACGTTGACCACGGCAAGACCAGCATTCTGGACGCCATCCGCAAGAGCCATGTGACCGCGGGCGAGGCCGGCGGCATCACCCAGCACATCGGCGCTTACCAGGTTACCGCCGACGGCAAGGTCATCACCTTCCTGGACACCCCCGGCCACGAGGCCTTCACCAGCATGCGTGCCCGCGGCGCCAACCTGACCGATATCGCGGTTCTGGTGGTTGCCGCCGACGACGGCATCATGCCCCAGACCGTTGAGTCCATCAACCACGCCAAGGCTGCCGGTGTTTCCATCATCGTTGCCATCAACAAGATGGATAAGCCCACCGCCAACCCCGACCGCGTGATGGAGCAGCTGACCCAGTACGAGCTGGTTCCCGAGCAGTGGGGCGGCGACGTGATCTGCGTGCCCGTGTCCGCTCTGACCGGTGCCGGCATCCACGACCTGCTGGAGAACATCAACCTGGTGGCCGAGGTCAAGGAGCTGCGTGCCAACCCCGACCGCCGCGCCAAGGGCGCCGTGATCGAGGCCCGTCTGGACAAGGGCCAGGGCCCCGTTGCCACCATTCTGGTGCAGAAAGGTACCCTGCATAAGGGCGACTGCGTGATCGCCGGCACCGCCGTGGGCCGCGTGCGCACCATGAAGAACGACAAGGGCCAGTTCATCGAGGAAGCCGGCCCCTCCACCCCCGTGGAGATCACCGGTCTGACCGAGGTTCCCAGCGCGGGCGACCTGTTCGACGCGGTTGCCGACGAGAAGCTGGCCCGCGAGCTGGCCGACAAGCGCGCTGCCGAGGAGAAGGAGCGCCAGTTCAGCAGCTACCAGAAGGTTACTCTGGATAACCTGTTCAGCCAGATCGCCGAGGGCGAGCGCAAGCAGCTGGACATCATCGTCAAGGCGGATGTACAGGGCAGCGCCGAGGCCGTGAAGCAGAGCCTGGAGAAGATCTCCAACGACGAGGTTCGGGTCAAGGTCATCCACGCGGGCGTTGGCGCCATCAACAAGTCCGACGTGATGCTGGCCAACGCCGGCAACGCCATCATCATCGGCTTCAACGTGCGCCCCGACCCCGTGGCCAAGGAGGAAGCCGCCCAGTGCGAAGTGGAAATGCGCATGTACCGCGTGATCTACGACGCCATCAACGACGTGACCGACGCCATGAAGGGCATGCTGGCCCCCAAGATCCGCGAAGTGGAGCAGGGCCGTCTGGAAGTTCGTCAGGTTTACAAGATCAGCAGCGTGGGCCTGGTGGCCGGCAGCTATGTGCAGGAAGGCAAGATCACCCGCAACAGCAAGATCCGCGTTGTGCGTGACGGCATCGTGATCACCGAGGACGAGATCGCCAGCCTGCGCCGCTTCAAGGACGACGTGAAGGAAGTGGCCCAGGGCTACGAGTGCGGCGTTACTCTGGAGAAGTTTGCCGACATCAAGGAAGGCGACATCTTCGAGGCCTACATCCTGGAAGAGTACCGGGATTGATTGATTCAACAGCGAACCGGATGGCTGCCGCCCGAGGTCAGAAGGCTTCGGGCGGCAACCGCCCATAAGAGCAAGGAGAAAGAGCTATGGCAAACCCGAAAAATCAGGGCCGCCTGGCCCAGGATATGAAGCGGGAAGTGATCGGGATCATCAGCCAGATGAAGGATCCCCGGCTGGAGGGCGGTCTGCTGACCGTGACCCGGCTGGACGTGACCCCGGATCTGGATGTGGCGAAGGTCTATGTGAGCGTGATGGGCAAGCCCGAGGGCGCCGCCGAGGTGGTCAAGGCCCTGAACAAGGCCAGCGGCCATGTGCGCACCGAGATTTCCCGCCGGATGCATATCCGCAAGGCCCCCCGTTTTGTGTTCGCGCAGGACGATGGCGCGGCCTACGCGGCTCACATCAACGAGCTGCTGGCGGGGCTGAACAAGGGCAGGGAATAAATGCCCCATATCGTGAAAAGAGGAGAACGTCATGAGTGAGATCTTAGACCTGCTGGCCGTCATCGGCCGCCTTCTGCGGGCGGAGAACGTGTTGATCCTGTGCCACAAAAACCCGGATGGCGACACCATCGGCAGCGCTGCTGCCCTGATGCACGCCCTCAGGCGTTTGGGCAAGGAAGCGGCGGTGCTGTGTGCGGATCCCATCCCCAGCCGCTATTCCTATATGGAGATCGAGCTGTTCCAGGGGCAGTTCGAGCCGGGCTATGTGGTGGCCGTGGATGTGGCCAGCATTCAGCTGTTCGGCGACGCACTGGCAGAATATCTGGACCGCATCGATCTGTGCATCGACCACCACGGCTCCAACAGCGGCTATGCGGACGCTTTGCTGCTGGATGCCCAGGCCGCTGCCACCTGCGAGATCATGTACGACATCATCAGCGCCATGAACGTGGAGATCACCCCCTGCATCGCCCGGTGCCTGTACACCGGCCTCTCCACCGACACCGGCTGCTTTCTGTTTTCCAACACCACCGTCAAATCTCACCAGCTGGCCGCAAAGCTCATGGAGGCCGGCGTGGATGTGGCGGAGCTGAACATGATCCTGTTCGAGAGCAAGTCCAAGGCCCGTATGGCCATCGAGCGCACCGCGCTGGAAAATCTGGAATACCACTTTGAAGACCGCTGCGCCCTCATGTCGCTCACCCGCGAGCAGATCGCGGCAAGCGGCGTGGCAGCCAACGAGCTGGAGGACATTACCAGCCTGCCCCGCAAGATCGAGGGCGTGCAGGTGGGCATCACCCTGCGCCAGCTGCCCCAGGGCAGCTACAAGATCAGCGTGCGCACCACCGCTGAGGTGGACGCCTGCGCCATTGCCAAGCGGCTGGGCGGCGGCGGCCATTCCCGGGCTGCGGGCTGCGAGCTGGAAGGCAATCTGGACAACGCCAAGGCCGCCATTCTGGCCGAGGTGGAGCGGGAGCTGAAACGGGCGGATGCGGCCGCCCAGGAACAGGAGTAACCCCATGAATGGCATTTTAATCGTGGACAAACCCTCCGGCTGGACCAGCTTTGACGTGATCGCAAAGCTGCGGGGCATTCTGGGCACCCGGAAGCTGGGGCATTCCGGTACGCTGGATCCCATGGCCACCGGTGTGCTGCCGGTGTTCGCCGGGGGCGCGTCCAAGGCGGTGGATATGCAGCCGGATCATACCAAGGCCTACCGGGCTCTGATCCGTTTCGGCATCGCCACCGATACCGGCGACGTGACCGGCACCGTGCTGCGCAGTGAGCAAACGGCCGTCACCGAAGAGCAGCTGCGGGCGGTTCTGCCCCGCTTTACCGGTGACATCATGCAGACCCCGCCCATGTATTCGGCGGTGAAGGTGAACGGCTCGCCACTCTACAAGCTGGCCCGGCAGGGCGTGACTGTGGAACGCAAGGCCCGCCCGGTGACCATTCACCGGTTGGAAGTGACCGGCAGGGAAGGCGAGCAGGACTTCGTGCTGGAGGTGGACTGCAGCAAGGGCACCTATGTGCGCACGCTGGTGGAGGATCTGGGCGAGGCGCTGGGCGTTCCCGCCACACTGGCGGGGCTGCGGCGCACCCGGGCCGGCGTGTTCGGTCTGGAGCACAGCCACACGCTGGAAGAGATTCAGGCAGCGAAGGACGAAAACCGGCTGGAGGAGCTGCTGCTCCCGGTGGAAACGGTGTTCGCCCATCTGCCCCAGCTCACCGTCTCGCCGGGCAACACCGCCCGCCTGCTGAACGGCGCGCCCTGCTACCGCATCAAGGCGGAAGACGGCGTTTACCGTCTGCAGGGGCCCGAAGGCTTTCTGGGCCTGGGCCGGGTGACGGATTCCATTTTAAAAACCGAGAAACTTTTTGTGGAAAGGACGTGAACCGCCCTGAAGGTTTATACAACATTGCAGGCGCTGGAAGCGGACCTGACCGCCAGCCGGGGGAGCAGCGTCGCCCTCGGCTTTTTTGATGGCGTTCATCTGGGCCATCAGGCGGTAATTCGTGCCGCCGCCGAGGATGCGGCGCAGAACGGCTGCTCCACGGCAGTGTTCACCTTTCAGCTGCCGCTGAACAGCACCATGAAGGGCGGCCGGCTGCAGAGCGAAGCCGAGAAGCACCGGGTCATGGCGCAGCTGGGCGTGGAGCACTACATGGAGCCCCCCTTCGAGGACGTGTGCGGTTTCAGTCCGGAAGAATTCGTGGAAAAGATTCTGCACCGGGGCTTCAAGGCCCGGGCGGTGTTCTGCGGCGACAACTTCACCTTCGGCAAAAAGGCCGCTGGCAACGTGGAGATGCTGCGTGAGCTCTGCGCGCCGCTGGGCATCCGGGTGCAGGTTGTGCCCATGGCCACCTACGAGGGCCAGCTGGTCAGCTCCACCCGCATCCGGGCGGCGCTGGCCGGGGGCGATATTCCGGCGGTGAACGCCATGCTGGGCCGGCCCTATCGCATCGACTTCGCGGTGCGCCACGGCAAGGGTCTGGGCCGCACGCTGGGCTTCCCCACCATCAATCAGATCTATCCCACGGGCTTTGCAGAGCCGAAATACGGCATCTACATCACCCGGGTGAAGGTGAACGGGCAGTGGTATGCGGGGGCCACCGGCTTCGGCACCCGCCCCACCGTGAACATCACCGGCGAGGGCGCCACCTGCGAGACCTTTATCCCGGATTTTTCCGGCCAGCTTTACGGCGAGGAGCCGGAGCTGGAATTCTATGAGTACATCGCCCCCAGCCGCAAGTTCGACACGCTGGAGGAGCTGACCGCCTGCGTGAACGACGCGGCGGCAAAGGCCAAGGCGTATTTTGCGGCCAGAGGCTGAGCGCCTCCGCGAAAATAATCCGGAAAACCACAGCCCGCGGCTTGATTTTTGCCGCGGGCTGTGGTATAGTTAATAGGCTACCATGGCCCAGTATGGGGTGTATGCTCTGCATCAGAGCGCCTCGATTGCCCCACACCTGGTCATTGGCAAATATTTAGAAAACGAGGTATTCACAATGGAAGCCAAGAAGACTATCATCGAGTCCGCTCGCGTTCACGAGACCGATACCGGTTCTCCCGAGGTGCAGGTTGCCCTGCTGACCGCTCGCATCAACCACCTGAACGAGCACCTGAAGAACAACACCCACGACCATCACAGCCGTCGTGGCCTGCTGAAGATGGTTGGCCGCCGCCGCAACCTGCTGGCCTACCTGAAGAAGAAGGACATCGAGCGTTATCGTGCCCTGATCACCAAGCTGGGCCTGCGTAAGTAATCAAACGCAAAAAAGGCAGGCGGTTTTCGAACCGCCTGCCTTTCCCTGTATTTTTTTGCCAAAACAGAAATGCCGTGTGTGCATTAGCGGTAAATCGAACGTTTTGCCCCAAGGGCGGCACTGCGCAATTGCAGGTGGGCGGAACGCTGGATTTATTGCTAAAGCCACAGGGCCTTTCTGATGGAATATTCAATTCAAATGATCAATCAGGAGGTAACATTATGGCTTTGGAATTTGCATCCAAGCGTGAGGAATTCACCAATTTCAAAACCTTCGAAATGGAACTGGCCGGCCGTCCGCTGGTGGTTGAGACCGGCAAGATGTGCGGTCTGTCCAACGGCAGCTGCCTGGTTCGCTACGGCGAGACCGTGGTTCTGTGCAACGTGACCATGAGCGAGAAGCCCCGCGACGGCATCGACTTCTTCCCTCTGAGCGTGGACTTTGAGGAGAAGCTGTACGCTGTGGGCCGCATCCCCGGCAGCTTCATGCGCCGTGAGGGCCGCCCCGGCGAGAAGGCCATCCTGACCAGCCGCGTGGTGGACCGTCCCATCCGTCCTCTGTTCCCCAAGACCATGCGCAACGACGTGTGCGTGACCATGACCGTGATGAGCGTGGATCAGGACTGCAGCCCTGAGATCACCGGCATGATCGGCACCTCCATCGCGCTGTCCATCTCCGACATTCCCTGGGCCGGCCCCATCGGCGGCGTGTTCATGGGTCTGGTGGATGGCCAGCTGGTGGTCAACCCCACTCTGGAGCAGCGTGAAGTCAGCGACCTGCAGCTGACCGTCGCCGCCACCGAGAAGAAGATCGTGATGATCGAGGCCGGCGCCAACGAGGTGGACGAGGTCACCATGCTGAACGCCATCAAGGCCGCTCATGTGGAGATCAAGAAGATCATCGAGTTCATCAACGGTATCGTTGCCCAGATCGGCAAGCCCAAGAAGGAATTCCAGGACATGGATCTGGATCACGACCTGTTCGAGGAAGTAAAGGCCGAGTTCCTGGACGACTTCAAGGCCGCCATGGACACCGACGACAAGAACATCCGCGACGCCCGCCTGCTGCCCATCCGGGAGAAGCTGGAGGAGAAGTACGCCGAGCAGTGGGGCGACGGCACCATCGAAGAGCTGATGTACAAGATGCAGAAGTTCGTGGTGCGCCGCTGGCTGCTGGATGAGGGCAAGCGTGTGGACGGCCGTGGCATCAACGAGATCCGTCCTCTGGCTGCCGAGGTTGGCCTGCTGCCCCGCGTACACGGCAGCGGCATGTTCACCCGCGGCCAGACTCAGGTTCTGACCATCGCCACTCTGGGCTCCACCAAGGACAGCCAGCTGATGGACGACCTGGGCACCGAGCAGTACAAGCGCTACATGCACCACTACAACTTCCCGCCCTACTCTGTGGGCGAGGCCCGCGCACCCCGCAGCCCCGGCCGCCGCGAGATCGGCCACGGCGCTCTGGCGGAGCGTGCTCTGGTTCCCGTGCTGCCCAGCATGGAGGAGTTCCCCTACACCCTGCGTCTGGTGAGCGAGGTTCTGTCCTCCAACGGTTCCACCAGCCAGGCTTCCATCTGCGGCAGCACTCTGGCCCTGATGGACGCGGGCGTGCCCATCAAGGCCCCCGTTGCCGGCATCTCCTGCGGCCTGATCACCGAGGGTGACCGCTGGATGACCATGCTGGACATCCAGGGCGTGGAGGACTTCCACGGCGATATGGACTTCAAGGTGGGCGGTACCCACAAGGGCATCACCGCCATCCAGATGGACATCAAGATCGACGGCCTGACCTACGAGATCATCGAGGAAGCCTTCGAGAAGTGCCGCAAGGGCCGTCTGTTCATTCTGGACGAGATCATGCTGCCTGTCATCCCCGCTCCCCGCGCCCAGCTGAGCAAGTACGCTCCCAAGATGCTGAGCATGGTGATTCCCGTGGATAAGATCAAGGACGTGATCGGCAAGGGCGGCAAGGTCATTCAGGACATCTGCGCCAACTGCAACTGCAAGATCGACGTGGAGGAGGACGGCCATGTGTTCGTTTCCGCCATCGACATCGACGACGCAAACCGTGCCATCCACACCATCAAGACCATCGTGGAGGACCCCGAGGTGGGCGCCATCTACAAGGGTCGCGTGACCCGTCTGATGAACTTTGGCGCGTTTGTTGAGATCGCTCCCGGCAAGGAAGGCCTGGTGCACATCTCCAAGCTGGACTCCAAGCGTGTTGAGCGCGTGGAGGACGTTGTGGCCGTGGGCGATGAGCTGATCGTCATGGTCACCGAGATCGACCAGCAGGGCCGCATCAATCTGAGCCGCAAGGACGCTCTGGCCGCCATCGAGGCCAAGAAGGCCAAGGGCTGAGCCTGAGCTCCCGCAAGGGAAGGCAAGCTGCATCTTTGAAACAGAACAAAAGCCCGCTCCGGCTGCTGCCGGAGCGGGCTTTTCCACTGTGAAACAGGCAAAAAAACAGGGGAGGAGAGAAGTTCTATGAAAACGGTACAAAAACACCTGCTGCGCCGCTATCTGCTGCTTTGTATTGGGCTGGTGATCATGGCCTTTGGGGTGGCCTTTTCCATCAAGGGAGGGCTGGGCACTTCGCCTATTTCCAGCCTGCCCTATGTGCTCAGTCTGTTTACCCCGCTCACCGTGGGCACTGCCACCATCGCCATGCACATCACGCTGATTCTTTTGCAGATCCTGCTGCTGCGCCGCAATTATGAGCTCATCCAGCTGATCCAGCTGCCGGTGGCGCTGGTGTTTGGCACACTCACCGATGGGGCTGTCTGGGCCATTCAGGGCATCGCTGTTCAAGGCTATGCGGCCCGTTGGCTGGTGTGTGCCGTGGGCATTCTGCTGGTGGGCGTGGGCGTGAGCTTCGAGGTTACCGCGGGTGTGGTCACGCTGGCAGGCGAGGGCATGGTGCTGGCGGTATGCCGGGCATTCGGCACGACCTTCCCCAAAACCAAGGTCGGCTTCGACGTGACGCTGGTGGTCATTGCCAGCGTGCTTTCGCTGCTGTTTCTGCACCGGCTGGAGGGCGTGCGGGAAGGCACAGTGGCCGCCGCCATACTGGTGGGCATGGTGGCCAAACAGGTGAACCGGCCCATGCAGCGCTTTTCCCGGCGTTTTCTGGAAGCATGAACCGGAACAGATAAAAAAAACGGAGAGCAGACTGCTCTCCGGTTTTTGCTTGTTTTAAAGGGATGCTTAGCCCCACAGCGGGCTGGGATACAGGCCGGCGTCGGTCTTTTCCCGGATGGCGGCCACCACCAGAGGTTTGTCCTCCTGATAGGTTACGCCGTGCCAGCGGTCGGTGCTGCGCAGCACCTTCACCCGGGCCTTGCCCTCTTCAATCAGGGCGCTGACCACGCTGGGCAGGTAGAACTCCGCCTTCAGCGGGTTCTCCACCAGCGCCTTGTCCAGGAAAGCGGGGAAGCGGTTCGCGATCTCCTGCACAAAGCTGGGCCCGAAGCCCCACAGGTTCATGGAAACCACGCTGTCCGCGTCCAGATCGGTCCAGCTTTCGCCGCCGTCCTCGGAGAAGTGAATGCCCTCCGGGCAGGTTTCGATGCGGGTGCGCTCGGTCACGCTGTCCAGATAGCCTTCCCCGTTGGTCACGCAGATGCCGCGGGACACATAGCCGTTTTCGGTCACGGTGTTCTTCAGCAGGTAGCCCACCATGCTGTATTCGTACAGGCTGCCGTCCTCATGGGTGGACAGGTAATCGTAAATCACCCGGAACGCCTCGGGGCCGTAGTAGTCGTCGGCGTTGATCACCGCGAAGGGGGCGTCGATCACGTCCTGCGCGCTGAGAATTGCGTGGCTGGTGCCCCAGGGCTTGGTGCGGCCTTCCGGTACGGAATAACCGGCGGGCAGCTTATCCAGCTGCTGGTAGGCGTAGCGCACCTCCATGTGGGGGGCCAGACGGGCGCCGATGGTGGACTTGAAGGCCTCCTCGATCTCGTGCTTGATGATAAAGACCACGGTTTCAAACCCGGCCCGCTTTGCATCGAACACGGAATAATCCAGAATGGCTTCGCCGCAGCGGCCCACCGGGTCGATCTGCTTCAGGCCGCCATACCGGCTGCCCATGCCCGCGGCCATGACCACCAGAATCGGTTTTTTCGCCAAGGAAAACAACTCCTTAAATTATACTTTTTGTAGAAAGACTGTGAAATATCAGTCTTTGTAGCCGTTGGGGTTCATGCTCTGCCACTTCCAGCTGTCGGCGCACATGTCCTCGATGCCGTATTCGGCCTGCCAGCCCAGCTCGTTCTTGGCTTTGGTGGGGTCGGCGTAGCACTCGGCAATGTCGCCGGGGCGGCGGGGGTCGATCACATAGGGCAGGGTCTTGCCGCAGGCCTTCTCATAAGCATGGATCACATCCAGCACACTGTAGCCGTGGCCGGTGCCCAGGTTGCAGATGAACAGGCCGGGCTTCTGCTCCAGCTTTTTGATGGCTGCCACATGGCCGCGGGCCAGATCCACCACGTGGATGTAGTCGCGCACGCCGGTGCCGTCCGGGGTGGGGTAGTCGTTGCCGAACACATGCACCTTCTCCAGGCTGCCCACGGCCACCTTGGCAATGTAGGGAACCAGATTGTTGGGGATGCCGTTGGGATCCTCACCGATCAGGCCGCTCTTGTGGGCGCCGATGGGGTTGAAGTAGCGCAGCAGGGCCACGTTCAGCTCGGGGTCAGCGGTGCAGCAGTCGGTGAGCATGCGCTCGTTGAACACCTTGCTGGTGCCGTAGGGGTTGGTGGTGGCGCCCACGGGGAAATCCTCGGTGATGGGCACGCTGGCGGGGTCGCCGTAAACGGTGGCGGAGGAGGAGAACACGATGTTGTGCACACCGTGGCGGCGCATGGCGTCCAGCACCACCAGAGTGGTCTCCAGGTTGTTGGTGTAGTATTCGATGGGCTTGGAAACGCTTTCGCCCACGGCCTTGTAGGCGGCGAACTGGATCACGGAGTCAATGTCCGGATTCTGGGCAAACAGAGCTTCCACGGCCTGGGCGTCGGTGAGATCCACTTCCACGAAGCGGAAATCCTTGCCGGAGATCTGCTTGATCCGCTCCACAGCCTTGGGGCAGGAATTGTAGAAGTTATCAGCTACAACGATGTCGTAGCCGGCGGCCAGAAGTTCCACGCAGGTGTGGCTGCCGATGTAACCGGCGCCGCCGCATACCAAAATTGCCATTGCAAACACTCCCATTCTTTTGTTGTGTCGTAACCAGCACACTGCGCCGGAACAAGTGTCCGGGCGCAAAAAAACGGCCCTTGCCAGCGCATGGCGCAATGGGCAAAGACCGTTGCTGACTTGCTTTTAGTGTACGATAAAAAATGTTGTACGTCAATGAAAAATCATTGCATCATTCTGTCGGTTCGGAGCCTGCGTCCCGGGCCTGACGGCGGAATTCCGCGGGGGAAAACCCGGTGGCCCGCCGGAAGCTCTGGCTGAAATAGCTGGGGCTGGAAAAGCCCAGCTGGCGGCTGATCTGCTGCACCGGGATGCGGGTGGCAGCCAGAAGGCGCTTGCTTTCGCTGATGCGCCGTTCGATCAGGTAGCTGATGGGGCTGCAGCCCATTTCCCGGTTGAACACATGCACCAGATAGTACTTGTTCAGCCCTGCGTAGCGGGCCAGCTGATCCAGGGTGATGGGCTGGGCAAAGTGCTCGTCGATGTACTGGCGTACCCGGGCACATTCCAGGGCACTTTTGCGGCTGGAAGGAATGCTTGCCTGGCTCAGCGGGCAAACCCGGTTCAGCTGCAGAAGAATCAGGCCGGCAAGCTGGCGGCAGACCTCGTCAAAGTAATCGCTGTGCTGCTGCAGCTCCTGAAAAAACAGGCGCAGATAGGGTTCCAGCGGCTGGATGGTTCTGCTGGAAAGCACCAGATATCCCGCCGGCTGACCGCCCACACAGCAGGCGCAGCACAGATTGATGCAGAGCATGGAAAAGGGCTCACGGATGGGCTGAACGCCGTAATGCGGGCACTGGGGGTTCAGCACAAGAAGATCGCCTGCATGCAGCTCCACCTGCTGGTCATCCACATCCAGCCGGCAGCTGCCCTGCAGAATGTACAGAAGCTCGGTAAAAATATGGCTGTGAAGGTCACAGCGGGCGGTGGGGCTGCCGTGATGGATGCTGGCGTGCAGCAATTGCACAGAGGGAAGCTGGCACGGCTGTTTGGGCTCAACGTCAAAGTGATGGGTGATCATGGTCCACAGTTCGCTCCTTCCGGGCCGGGAAAACGCCGCACTCCAAAGAGAGCGGACCGGGCGGCTGCTGTCAGATTTGCTACCTTAAGTATGAAGGGTGGGAATGTGTTCGTCAAGACCAAAAATGAAAAAATCTGGAAAATTTGGCGATGGCGGATAAAATATTAACAAATTGAAAACCTTTTTCCGAAACCTGCCGGGAGGGCAAGAAAAGCGGTGAAAATGGCCCCCCTCTTATTGAACCCAAAAGAGCGGTGGGGTATAATAAAACAATACGCAGAGAATAACACGCGGCAGAGCTTTGAAATGTTTTGGCGGTCAACCGCGTTTTAAGGATATGAGACAGAGCGCCCCGGGCGAGAAGGAAACCGCCGGGGGAAGGAAAGGGGAAGGAAACAGGATGCCTACATACCGGGAATTCAGGGAACAGGTGCGCAGGCGCAAACGCAAACGGGCGATGCGCCGGGCGTTGATTTTTGTTGTTGTGGTGGCGGCGGTGCTGGCGGCGGCTTATGGCGCGATTCGTTTGCTGGGCGAGCCGAGCTGGCTGAAGGGCGGCGATCAGACCCAGAGCACACCGCAAAGCATCAGCACGGCCCAGAGCACCCCGCAGGGCGAAAGCACGCCGGAGAGCGGCAGCGGGGCCCAGAGCGCCGCGCAGAGCCAGCAGCCCGCCAGCCCGGCGGCAGAGGGCACGGCCGCCGCATGGGACACCATGCAGCCGCTGGAAAAAACGCTGGATCAGACGGTGAACTCGCCGGACTTCCGGCTGCTGGGCCTGCCGGAAAACGGCCAGGTGGACATGAAGTACTTTGACCGCACCGCCATTCTGGGCGACAGTGTGAGCCAGGGCTGGAACGCATACAATACTTCCGATATGAAGGAGCACGCCTTTGTGTGCGCCTACAAGAACATCGGCCCCAGCCAGGTGGTGAACAACGAGGTGGCGGATCCGGGCGAAAATTCGGGTCGTGAGCCGGAGCCGATCTTCGACACCATCATCAACAGCAACCCCAAGCGGCTGTATATCCTGCTGGGCACGAATGCGCTGGTGCGCAACGACGACGCGGCAGAGCAGTCGTATCTGGCCTATTACAGCCAGATGCTGGATAAGTTCCGGGAGGCGCTGGGCAGCGAGGTGGACATTTATGTGCAGTCGGTCACGCCGGTGCGGCCGGGTGTGAAGCAGCCGGGCCTTTACCGGGAACGGATTCAGCGGGTAAACAGCGAGCTGGCCAAGATGGCGGTGGAAAAGGGCTGCTACTTCATCAACCTGCACGAGGTGCTGGCGGATGAGAACGGCGATCTGCGGGCGGATCTGGCCGCGCAGGACGGGGTGCATCTGAACGCATCGGCTTATCCGCTGGTGCGGGATTATCTGACCACCCATACGGCCTATAATCCCGAAAACCCCTATCTGGAGGGCAGCCCTTATTATAAGGCTGCCGAATAAACGGCGCATCCCCGGCGGGATGCAGGGCAAACAGGAGACAATATGGCAAACAGCTATCGAGAATTCAGCAATCAGGTGCGGGGGCGGCAGCGCCGCCGCACGCAGCGGCGGGTACTGAGTATGGCGCTGCTGGCGGTGATGGTGCTGGGTGTTTCCGGGGTGATTACCTGGGGCATTCAGGCGGTGACCGGCTGGGGCGCGGAGGAACCTGCCACCAGCGAAACGGTACAGCCGGGCATTTCCGGCAGTGTGCTTGCGCCGCTGCCCATGCAGAACCCGGTGGTGGACACCAACGAAACCGGGTTTGAGCGGATGGGTCCGGTGCAGCAGACCGGGGACTACACCATCAAGACGCTGACCTATGAGGATATCATCCAGCCGGAATGCGGCCTGGTGGACAGCACGAAATATCTGCCGGACGTGGTGTTCCTAGGCGACAGTGTGACCGAGGGCCTGGATCTTTACGAGAACCCGGCCAAGGGCGTGGCTACGGTGCTTGGTTACCGGGGCGCGGTGCCCAGCGATATTGTGAACCGCAAGAGCATGAACCGGTACCAGTCGGAAACGGTGGTGGCTACCGAGGTGGCGCTGGATATTATTGCCCAGAAGCAGCCGAAGGCGGTGTATCTGATGTTCGGCGCAAACGCACTGGCCACCAGTGCGGACGAGGCGGTGGAAAAGGGTTATTTCGGCTACTACGAGCAGATGATCACCTCGATTCGGGAAGCAGCGGGGCAGGATGTGCAGATCTACATCCAGTCCATGACGCCGGTTACCACCGACTACACCAACACGAACCTGAACAACGAGCGCATCCAGCGCATCAACCAGCAGCTGGCCCAGATGGCGCTGGAGCAGGGCTGCCACTATCTGGACGTATACAGTTCGCTTCTGGATGACAGCGGCGGGCTGAACCCCAGCTACACCACCGAGGGCCTGCATCTGAACTCGGCGGGCTACGGCGCCTGGATGGACTATCTGCTGCGGCATGTGGCCTACAGCAGCGACCTGCCCTATGTGATGGGCAGCACCTACTATCTGGCGGACAACGCCTGATGGGGCATGGAAACGGATCGGGCGTAAAAAGAGGATAACAAAAAGCAGCCGATGGGAATTCTCCCACCGGCTGTTTTTTGTCATCGGGATAAATGTGAAGAGAAGAGCAGGGCAAAGCACGAAAAAAGCCGGGCGCGGAACGGCAAGTGTTCCGCACCCGGCAGATGCTCGGGTTGATCAATATAAGGTGAAAGCGGTCAGGATGCGTCACCGGGGAAAATCCGCTGCGTACCTGCCAGAAAAACGTCCCGCACTCCGCTGGCGGTCGAGTCCGTCAAAAGGGTGCTGGCGTATATCGCTGAGGAAAATCCGGTGCGTACCTGCCAGAAAAACGTCCCGCACCCGGCTGGCGGTCGAGTCCGTCAAAAGGGTGTTGGCGTATGTTGCTGAGGAAAGCCGGGTGCGAAACGGCAGGCGTACCGCACCCGGCCGCCGGTCGGGTCGTTAAAAAGGCAGTCAGCGTATGTTGCTGAGGAAAATCCGGTGCGTACCAGTAAGCGTCCCGCACCCGGCTGGCGGTCGAGTCCGTCAAAAGGGTGTTGGCGTACGTTGCTGAGGAAAGCCGGGTGCGAAACGGCAGGCGTACCTCACTCGGTTACCGGTCGAGTCCGTTAAAAAAGTCCGGTGATTTTGCCGTTTTCGTCCACGTCGATGTTTTCGGCGGCGGGCTTTTTGGGCAGGCCGGGCATGGTCATGATGCTGCCCATGATCACCACAACGAATCCCGCGCCGGCGGAAAGGCGCACGTCGCGCACCGTCATGGTGAAGCCGGAAGGCGCAGCCAGCAGCTTGGCGTCATCGCTGAAGGAATACTGGGTCTTTGCAATGCAGACCGGCAGATTGCCGTAGCCCATGGCCTCGATCTCGGCCAGGGTCTTGAGCGCGGGTGCGCTCCAGCTCACGTCCTTGGCCCGGTAAACCTTCTGCGCCACCGCCAGAACTTTCTCCTTCAGAGGCATCTCGTCCGGGTAGGTGAAGTTGACGGCGGTGTCGTCCTGCATGATGTCCAGCACGGTTTTGGCCAGCTCGGTGCCGCCTTCGCCGCCCTTGGCAAATACCTCAGCCAGCGCACAGGGCACGCCCATCTCGGCGCAGATCGCCTTCACGCAGTCGTGCTCGGCGGCGGTGTCGGTGGGGAATGCGTTGATTGCCACGCAAACCGGCAGACCGAAATTGCGCATGTTCTCCACATGGCGGCGCAGGTTGTCCGCACCGGCGGTCAGATAATCCAGGTTTTCCACACCCAGCTGATCCTTGGGGCATCCGCCGTGATGCTTCAGGGCGCGCACGGTGGCCACGATTACCACTGCGTTGGGGGACAGCCCGGCCTTGCGGCACTTGATGTCCAGGAACTTCTCCGCGCCCAGATCCGCACCGAAGCCCGCTTCGGTCACAACGTAATCCGCCAGACTCAGGCTCAGACGGGTGGCCATCACGCTGTTGCAGCCGTGGGCAATGTTCGCAAAGGGCCCGCCGTGGATGATCGCCGGGTTGTTCTCCAGCGTCTGGACAAGGTTCGGATCGAAGGCATCCTTCAGAAGGGCGGTCATGGCGCCCGCCGCGCCAATCTGGCCCGCGGTCACCGGCTGGCCGTCGTAGGTGTACGCCACAACAATGCGGGACAGCCGCTCTTTCAAGTCCTTCAAGTCGGTGGCCAGGCAGAAAATCGCCATGACCTCGCTGGCCACGGTGATGTCGAAGCCGTCCTCACGGGGCACGCCGTTCACCTTGCCGCCCAATCCGTCGGTCACAAACCGCAGCTGGCGGTCGTTCATGTCCACGCAGCGCTTCCAGACAATGCGCCGGGGATCGATGTTATGGGGGTTGCCCTGATAAACGCTGTTGTCTACCATGGCCGCCAGCAGGTTGTTGGCCGCACCGATGGCGTGCAGGTCACCGGTGAAATGCAGGTTGATGTCCTCCATGGGCACCACCTGTGCGTATCCGCCGCCGGCCGCGCCGCCCTTGATGCCGAACACGGGCCCCAGGCTGGGCTCGCGCAGGCAGAGCATGGTCTTTTTGCCCAGCGCGTTCAGGCCGTCCGCCAGACCGGTGCTGATGGTGGTTTTGCCCTCGCCGGCGGGGGTGGGGCTGATGGCGGTGACCAGAATCAGCTTGCCCTGTTTGTCGGCTTTTTTGGCCAGCTTGTGGTCGATCTTTGCTTTGTATTTGCCGTACAGGCTGATCTCATCCTCCGAAAGACCCAGCTTTTCCGCAATCTGAACGATGGGCTGCAGGGTAGCTTCCTGTGCGATCTGAATATCCGATTTCATGGGACTCATCCTTTCCTGCTCAGGGCGGCGCAAACCGCCCAAACAACATCGGCCTGCCTGCGCTGTGGCACAGACGGGCCGGTCCTTTTGTCTCCTTTATAAGAGTACCAAAATCCGCCGCCCGTTACAAGCACCGGGGCAGAAGTCGCACTTCTTTTACCGGCTTTTTGCATACCGGTTCCGGTTGTGAAACACCGCGCCGGTATGCTATACTATATTCTGTATCCCTATGCGCTTTTTCTCTGTGAAAAATGCGGCTATTTTGTAGAATGATGCGCTTTTAATACTGTTTGTAAAGGTGAGACCGGAATGCTGCACAACGAAACCCTCCATTATCTGGATAATGCCGCCACCACCATTGTGGATGAAGCGGTGGCGGACGCGGTCCGCAAGGCCATGGTGGAACACTGGGCCAACCCCTCCAGCCTGTACGGCCCCGGCTGCGAAAGCCGCCGCCTGCTGGAAAAGGCCCGCGCCGGCGTGGCAAAAACACTGGGCGCGGCCCCCGAAGAGGTGTTCTTCACCGGCTGCGGCTCCGAGAGCAACAACATCGCCATTCTGGGCGCGGCCCTGGCCCGGAAAAGCTGGGGCAAACGGGTGGTGGTGAGCGGCTACGAGCATCCCAGCGTGGCCATGCCCATGGAACGGCTGCGGCAGCTGGGCTTCGATGTGGTGACCATCAACCCGGACGAGACCGGCCATCTGGATCTGGATGCCTTCGTGAACGCGGTGGACAAAAACACCATTCTGGTGGCCTGCATGCAGGTGAACAACGAGATCGGCACCATGGTGGACGTGAACCGGCTGGCAAAGCGGGTGAAGGAAAAGAACCCGCGCACCGCCGTGCATGTGGACGGGGTGCAGGCCTGGCTGCGGGTGCCGGTGAAGCTGGACGGCATCGACAGCTTCACGGTGAGCGGCCATAAGATCCACGCCCCCAAGGGCGTGGGCGCTCTGTATCTGCGCCGAGGCTATAACATCGAGCCGCCCTATCTGGGCGGCGGGCAGGAAAAGGGCCACGGCGGCGGGCAGGAAAAGGGCGTGCGCCCCGGCACCGAAAACCTGCCCTACGCGGTGGGCATGGCCAAGGCCGCGCTGATCGGCTACAAAAATATGGCCGAGCGCACCGCCCGCATGGCACAGCTGAACCGGCGGCTGCGCGAAGGGCTGGCCGCAATTTCCGGCATCGTGTTCAACAGCCCCGAGGACGCGGTGGCCGAGGTGGTGAACGTGAGCACCATGTGCATCAAAAGTGAGACCATGCTGCATTTTCTGGAAACCAAGAACGTGTATGTGTCCAGCGGGTCGGCCTGCTCCAAGGGCGCGGCCAGCCACACCCTTGCTGCCATGGGGCTGGAGCCCCTGCGGGCGGACACTGCGCTGCGCATCAGCCTTTGCGGCAGCAACACCGAAGCCGATGTGGACGCGCTGCTGACCGGCCTTGCCGAGGGCATGGAAACGCTGGCCCGCATTCGATAAAATCGTCAGGATCTGACCGAAAATAAAGGAGTTTATCAATACAATGAAAGAAATCATCATGTGCTATCAGGGCGAGATGGCCCTGAAGGGCCTGAACCGGGCCACCTTCGAATCGGTGCTCAGCAAATCCCTGCGCTGGCGGGTGAAGGATCTGGGCAAATTCCAGGTCTACAAGGCCCAGAGCACCATGTATGTGGAGCCGCGGGACGAGGAAGCGGAATCCAACATGGAGGAAGCCTACGACCGGGTGAGCAAGGTGTTCGGCCTTGCCGCCCTGAGCCGCGCCGCCGTGTGCGATAAAAACATCGACGCCATCAAGGCCACCGCCGAGGAATATCTGGGCCCCATTCTGCGGAACATCAAAACCTTTAAGGTGGAGGCCAAGCGGGCGGACAAGTCCTTCCCGCTGAAGAGCCCCGAGCTGTGCCGGGAGCTGGGCGGCTTTCTGCTGAGCAAGCACCCCCATCTGCGGGTGGACGTGCATCATCCGGACATCGTGGTCATGGTGGAGGTGCGGGACTACGGCGCCTACGTCCACGGGCCCAAGGTGCCCGGCGCGGGCGGCCTGCCGGTGGGCACCAGCGGCCGCGCGGTGACCATGCTCAGCGGCGGCATCGACAGCCCGGTGGCTGCCTGGTATATGGCACGCCGCGGTCTGGCGCTGCATCACATCCACTTCGCAAGCCCGCCCTACACCAGCCAGGCCGCGCAGGACAAGGTGCGGGATCTGGCCCGGGAGATTGCTCCCTACACCGGCAACTGCGTGCTGTATGTGGTGCCCTACACCACCCCGCAGGAGTACATCCGGGACAACGCCCCCGACGTGCTGTTCACCGTGCTCATGCGCCGCAGCATGATGCGCATCGCCAACCGCATCGCAAAGGACATCGACGCCAAGGCGCTGGTCACCGGCGAGAGCCTTGCCCAGGTGGCCAGCCAGACCCTGTACGCGCTGGCCTGCACCGACGCGGCCCAGGATCTGCCGGTGCTGCGCCCGCTGATCGGCATGGACAAGAGCGAGATCACGGTGGTGGCCCGCAAGATCGGCACCTTCGAAACCAGCATCCTGCCCTTTGAGGACTGCTGCACCATCTTCACTCCGCCCCATCCCAAGACCAAGCCCACGCTAGCCGAGATCGAGGCGGCGGAAGCTGCCATGCCCGGCCTGGCCGCGCTGGAGGAGCAGGCGGCCGCCGCGGTGGAGCGCATCCGCATCGACATGCGGGACGCAAAGCAGGAGGACGACCTGTCCGAGCTGGAGGAGTTCTGAACAGCACCGTTTTAAACAATCGAAATGCCCGGCTGTGGAAAACCCGGCCGGGCTATGAGCAAACCGTGGGAAAGAGGGAAACCAAATTGAAGGCGGAGATCATCTGTGTGGGCACCGAGCTGCTGCTCGGCGATATTCTGAACACCAACGCTCAGTTCCTGGCAAAGGAGCTGGCGGCGCTGGGCATCACGGTTCATCACCAGTGGGTGGTGGGCGACAACGAGGGCCGGCTGGCCCAGCTGATCGATCAGGCCATGGGGCGCAGCGATCTTCTGGTCTTTTCCGGCGGTCTCGGCCCCACGGCGGACGATCTGACCAAGGAGACGGTGGCCCGCTGCTTTGACGATACGCTGCATCTGGAGCCGTCCATTCTGGAAAACATCCAGGCCTATTTTGCCGCCACCGGCCGGCACATGCCGCCGAACAACGAAAAGCAGGCCATGGTGCCCACAAAGGGCGGCTGGTTCGAAAACCACAACGGCACCGCCCCGGCGGTCTGGTTCCGGAAGGGCGCAAAGCGGGCGGTGCTGCTGCCCGGCCCGCCCAGCGAGTTAAAACCCCTGTGGACCGAACAGGTGGGCCCCTTTCTGGCCGATGGCCGGCAGGTGCTGCACAGCCTGACCCTGCGCATCACCGGCATCGGTGAAAGCCATGTGGAGGAAAAGGTGGGCCATCTGTTTGAGAACGAGAACCCCACCGCCGCCATCTACGCAAAAACCGGCGAGGTGCAGATTCGCATCACCGCCCGGGCCGCCAGCCATGCGGAGGGAGAAAAAGCCTGCCGGGCCTATGCGGAACACTTCCGGGCCATTCTGGGCGATGTGATCTATGGCGAGGATGCAAACGATCTGGAGCACACGCTGGTGCAGACACTGGCAGGGAAGGGCCTGACCGTGGCCACCGCCGAAAGCTGCACCGGCGGCCTTGTGAGCCAGCGCATCACCCGGGTGCCCGGCTCCTCGGAGGTATTCGGCTTCGGCTTCTGTACTTACGCCAATGAGGCAAAGCACAGGCTGCTGGGCGTGAGCGAAAAAACGCTTGCCACTGTGGGTGCGGTGAGCTGGCAGACCGCCGCCCAGATGGCCATGGGAGCGGCCCGGGTGAGCGGGGCGGACATCGCCGTTTCGCTCACCGGCATCGCAGGCCCCGGCGGCGGCACCGCCGAAAAGCCGGTGGGCCTTGTGTATGTGGGCGCGGTTCGTGGTGAGGATGTGTATGTGGCAAAGCTGCTTCTGGGCAACCGGGACCGGCAGAGCATCCGCACAGGCGCCGCCAACCGGGCGCTGGATTTTGCCCGGCGGCTGGCGCTGGGCCTGCCCATGCCCGGTGCGGACAAGCTGACCGCCGAAGAGCTGGCGCAGCAGAAACAGGCGATGAAGGAATAACAGAATCATGAAAGAAAAGGGAAACGAGGTGGATGCAATGGCGCAAGTCAACCGTATGCTGGCGTTGCGGCTGTTTGGCGTATCGCAGGCCAGAGCCCAGGCGGTGCTGAAGGCTGCGGCGGCTCAGGGCTGCCCGGGCCTGCGGCTGCTGAGCAGGGAAGAGGAGCTGGTGGTCTGCGTAAACGTGCGCGGCGCGGGCAGCGAGGCCGGGGCCGATCGGATCTGCAGGCAGTGGAACGAATATTTCCGCCAGCAGTTCGGCCCCGCCGTGTTCGGTGAGGGCGATACCGAGCTGGCCGATGCGGCGCTGGAGGCACTGGCGAAAAAGAACAAACTCTTCGTGGCGGTGGATGAGGCCACCGGCCATCTGCTGGAGGGTCGCATCCGGGAAAAACCGGAAGCGGCGGCGGTCTACGATTTCGGTGACCACAGCTACCGCCACCCCACCAGGGCAAACCGGCTGGAGCCGCCCCGTGCATTGCTGGACAAATATCCCGACTGCCCGGTGCAGCCGGTGGCGGGCCGCGCCCGGCAGGCGCTGGCCCTTTCCGGCGCAGACTGGGCGGTGAGCTACCAGTCCGCAAAGGGCGTGCAGCCCGGCTTTGTGCTGGTGTGCGGGGCCAAGACCGTGTATCTGCATGTGCTGGCCCCCAGCGTGCAGCCCCAGATGCTGGCAGCCAACTGGCTGCTGGACATGCTGCGCCGTCTGGCCCTTGGGCAGGAGCCGGCGGAAGGGGTGCAGAGCTTTGCCTACGGCAAGCCCGCCCCGGTGCTGCCGGTGCGGCAGACGCCGCTGCCCGCTCAGAACGAATCCGCCCCCCGGCCCGCCCCGGTGCAGCCCGGGAGCAATGCCCCGGCCGACGCATGGCAGAAATCTCCGTCCGCTCCGGTAAGCCGGGCGGCCAACCTGCGCAGTGCCGGGCGGCAGCTGTTTGACGAATCCGCCCAGCTGCCCGAACCCCCTTCCCGCAAACGGAATCCGGCGGGGCGGATACTGGGCAGTCTGGTGCTGGTGCTGTTCATCGCGGCGGTGGCCTTCGGCGTGGTGTGGCTGGCGGAACGCCCTGCCACCCAGCAGATGACCGGCGCGGGCTACGGCACCGCCGACTACGACACTGCCGCCCGGGACTACCTGACAAAGGCGCAGCAGGGCAACAGCCAGGTGGCGGCCTATCTGGCTCTGCCCAAGCTGGGCGGTACGCTGGTTTACCAGCCGGACGCAGCCCAGCCCGGTCAGGCCATCGGCCTTGCGGTGCAGGCGGCCCAGGGGGATGAGCTGGCCCGCTTTGTGAGCGCCCAGCAGCCCGGTCAGACCCGCACCAATGTGATTGTGGAATGCCCCACGGGCAGCATCCAGCAGCTGAGCGAGCTGGACGAAGAGGAGCTGCTGCGGGACAACTGCGGCTTCACCCTCTACACCGACGGCAATACTTACCGCTATAAAGTGGCGGCGGTTTACTACTGGGACCCGGCCGAGACCGGCGAGACCGCCTTTGATTTGTACGACCTTCAGGATCTGAGCGATCAGCAGGCGTTTTTGAACTTTGTGCTGGGCATCAAGGCCCGCAGCCTGTATGAGATGCCGGTGGATCTGGAGGACGCCGACAGCTTTGCCACGCTGGTGGCGGACGCGGCGGACGGCTCCGGCCGCAAGCTGGCGGTTACCGGCCGACTGCAGCGGCAGGACGAGGCAGCCTTCCTTCTGGGCAAACAGATCACCCAGGCGGATCAGCCCCTGCTGCCGCTGGCCATGTATGAGCAGACCGGCGAGGAGGTTCCCTCGGTGGAGACTTTAAACCAGTACTGGATGAACTGGTACGCCACCGGAGGCGCCACCAGCAGCGATGTGCAGGAGGAAAGCGGAATGCCGCAGGAGGATCAGCTGGTGGAGGGCATCCAGCCGCTGGATCCGAACGCAACGCCCATTCCCACCCTGACGCCGCCGCCCACTGACACGCCGGCCACGGCTACCCCGAAGCCCAGCGCCACACCGCAGCCGGGCACCACACCGAAGCCCGACGCCACCCAGGCGCCCGGCGCTACGGACAAGCCTCAGGCGACCCAGGCCCCCGACGATTCCGGCACGGCGCAGCCCACCGCGGCCCCGCAGGCTACCCCGGCACCCCAGCCCACACCTACGCCCACACCCAGCGCAGGTACCATTACGGTGACCATGAACGGTGTGCGGCAGGAGATGGATCTGGTGGAATGCCTGGCCATGATCGCCCGCAACGAGCTGGGCGCGAATGCACCCATTGAAGCCTACAAGGCCCAGATGGTGGCTGCTCACTCCTGGATTCTGAGCCAGGGCGGTGCGCCCAGTGTGGCCGGCCGCCAGCCCAGCGAGACCATCCGGCAGGCAGCCCGTGAGGTGGCCAACCAGATTGTGACCTACAACGGCCGTGTGGCCTTCACCCCCTACTTTGCCAGCGCGGCCTTCGGCACCAACCCCAGCGAGGATGTGTGGGGCTCCTCCCGCCCCTATCTGGTGGCGGTGGAAAGCCCTTATGACCAGCAGTATGCCACCAACTGGCAGAACACCCGCGTGTTCACCGAGCAGGAGGTGGCCGACCGGGCCATGGAAAAGCTGGGTGTGGATCTCTACGCTTACAGCGAGGATCCCAATGAATGGTTTGGCGACATCGTGAAGAATTCCTCCGGCTATGTGACCAGCCTGCGGCTGGGCACCGCCACCATCACCGGGCAGAAGCTGCAGGAGAATGTGCTGGCCGGTTTCTCCGGTCGGGCCATTCGCAGCGCGGCCTTCGATATTTCCTATGCCGATGGTAATTTCAGCATCACCACCTATGGCTATGGCCACGGGTGCGGCCTGTCCCAGTACGGGGCATGGGGATATGCGGCCAACGGCTGGACCTACGACCAGATTCTGGCCCATTACTTCCCGGGCACCAGTTTGTCCACCGTGGGTTAAACAGAGCTTTTTGCACAGAGCGTCCTCCGCAAGGAGGGCGCTTTTGTGTTTGTTTTGTGAAAAAGTGGGGAAGCCATGCAGGAAATGTTGTCGAAAATTTGGGGTTTCTGCGGCTTAATATACAAAAGTGGAAAAGCCGATTTGTGCGAAAAGGAAAAAATGCGGAAAAATACTCCCCAATTCGCCGGGAATAGGGTATAATATCGTTTGTTACTTTTTTGATACTTGTTTGCAAGTATCTCCCGGGCGATATGCCCGGGCCTTTTTCAGCCGCCGGTCAAGCTTTTTCGCATCCCCGGCGGCTGTTCCGTGCAATCAACCAAATGAGCAAAAAAGAAAGGGGAACCTGCGTGGAAAACCCGGCAAAGAAAAATTGGATCAAGATCCTGGTGATCGTTGTTGCAGTGGTGCTGCTGGCTGGATGCAGCGCCATGGCCTATCTCTACAGCCAGATCGCCCCGGCCTTCGATGAGGGCGAGGCGGGCACCCTGAACCAGCAGACCGACCCGGATATTGAAGCCGGCGGCGACCGGTTCTACAACCTGCTGATGGTGGGCATCGACTACGACGCCGATGACGACGGCCGCGATTACGCGGAAGGCAAGGGCATGACCGACGTGATCATGTATGTGCAGATCGACCGGGACAACGGCAAGGTCAACGCCTTCCAGATCCCCCGCGACACCTACGCCGGCGAGGATGTGGGCGACGGCATCAAGACCAACACCGGCAAGATCAACGAGGTCTACGCCAACGGCCCGGATCAGGAAAACAAGATCAACAACCTGGCCAACAAGATCTACGAGCTGTTCAAGCTGCCGGTGGATGACTATGTGCTCATCGACATGCAGGCCTTCAAGACCATGCTGAACAACATGGGCGGCATCGAGATGTACGTCCCCTGGGACATTGTCACCGTGGACAAGGAAACCGGCCACGAAGATCTGGTCTGCCCGCAGGGCACCCATCTGATCAGCGGCGACACCGCCGAGCTGATTCTGCGCAACCGCAACTACTCCACCGCCGACTATAAGCGGCTGGAGACCCAGCAGTACTTCTACGCGGCCCTGCTCAAGAGCCTGCTGAACGATTACACCCTGGCCGATTATTACAGCACCTGCAAGGTGGTGGCCCATTACATCGACACCAGCCTGGACATCACCGAGATCTGGGGTCTGTACGCCACCATGCTGAAGATTGACCCGGCCAACATCTACATCGTGCGCGCACCCGGCGGCGCGGCCAACATCAATGGCCACACCCAGGTTTATTATGTGGACCGGGAGAGCTGCGCCGAGATTCTGAACGAGCACTTCCGCAGCCTGGAAAGCCCGGTGGAAGCCGAGAAGCTGGGCCTCATTACCGGCCAGACCTACCTCTACGGCATGAACATCGACGAGGGCCGCACCATGGGCGACGTGATGACCAACGCCGAGGAGGGCGAGGCCGAGCTGGCCGCTTCCTCCGAAGCCGCCTCCTCCGAGGCTGCGGGCTGAGAAGCGTCTGCCCACCCCAAATAAACAGAAAAAGGCTCCCCAGCCGGGGAGCCTTTTTTGTTTGCGATTCGGATTAAGAACGCATCAGACCACCGGGGCCATGAGCACCGTGCCGGTGCCCCGGTAAACATTCACCAGCCCCTCGCCGGAAACGGCGGAGCCGATCAGGCTGCGGGTGGATTTTTCCACCGTGAAGTTCAGGCTGGAGGACCAGGCAATGGCCATGTTGCCGTCGATGCGCAGCTGGTCGTTGTTCAGCTGGAACTCGATCAGCTCGCTGCGTGGCACCGGGCTTTCCAGCGCCGCCACGCCCGTGCCCTTCAGGCACAGGTTGAAAAGTCCCTCGTTGCCCAGCGCCGCACTGGACAGATTGGTGCGGGCCACCACCTTCTGCTGCACCGAACCGGAGCAGGCCAGGAACAGGCCGTCGTCCAGCACAAGGCCGTCCCACTGGCCCACGTCCAGCAGGATGATGTGCTTGTAGGTGGGTTCCAGCATCAGATGGCCGGTGCCCTTGTATTCCGGCTTCACCGCGCTCTCTTTGGTGGCCTTGGAGGCCAGCGCCTTGCCCAGCAGATCGCCCACACCCTTGATGCCGGAGGTGGCTTCCACCGCGCCGCTCATCCACTGCATGGCCCCGGCCTGCACCACATAGCTGTCGCCCTTCAGCTCCAGCAGCAGCTGGCGACGGCGCACGTTCATCTCGGACGCATAGTAGCTGGCAATGGCATTGTCCGGGCGGACGCTCAGATCTTTTTCATATTCCAGCACCCGCATGCCGCCCAGCTGGTCGGCGGTGAGGATGTTGGGATTGTTCAGCAGATTGTTGAATGTGACCATGGAAAACCCTCCTTGCTGTTGCATGGGCGGTGTGCCGCCCGGTGTTGGGAAACGGTGCAAAAAACACCGTATGTTTGGGGCCATTATACCACGGGCGGCAGCGAACGGGAAGATATTTTGGGAATTTTTTACCAAAAAGGAAAGGCCACAGCAATGCTGTGGCCTTCAGCCTGTCGAAAAAGGCCACCTATCGGTGGTCTTTTTCTCGTATAAGGAAAGGGAATGCGGTATAATGGTGTGG